>NZ_JBHYVE010000017.1:0-52205 GCF_042750035.1 Streptomyces sp. NPDC059452 | reverse complement strand
GGGGTTTGTGGGGGGGGCCCAGGCGCCGGTGTTTCGCGGCCGCCCCGGCCGGTCACCAAAAGTTGGTTTGTTTACCCCGCCCGGAGCGACAGGACGATTTTCCCGTCCTGGGACCGATGCTCCGTCAGACCGGCTGCACCACACTCGCTGTGTGATCGAGATTCGGAAACTGACCAAGCGGTACGGGTCGCGCACGACCGTGGACGACCTCACTTTCACCGTACGGCCGGGCGCGGTTACCGGCTTCCTCGGACCGAACGGCGCGGGCAAGTCGACCACGATGCGGATGCTGTTCGGCCTGACACGACCGGATGCGGGTGCGGCCCTTGTCAACGGCCACCCCTATCCGGACCTCGCCTTCCCGGCCCGGCGTGTGGGCGCGCTCCTGGAAACATCGGCCCCTCATCGGGGGCTGACCGCAGCCGGTCACCTCGGCTGGATCGCCAGGAGCAACCGCATTCCGCGCAGCAGGGTGGGCGAGGTACTGGACCAGGTCGGTCTGGCTGACGTCGCCCGCCGCCGTATCGGAGGCTTCTCCCTCGGTATGGCCCAACGCCTGGGCCTGGCAGCCGCGTTGCTCGGCGACCCGGAGATCCTCGTCCTGGACGAGCCGGTCAACGGCCTGGACGCGGAGGGCATCCGATGGCTGCGCCGACTCCTGCGGGCACGGGCCGAGGCAGGCGGCACCGTCCTGGTCTCCAGCCATCTGATGACGGAGATGTCGCTGGTCGCCGACCATCTGATCGTCGTCCACCAGGGCCGGCTGCTGGCAGACACCGGGATGGCCGACTTCATCCGGCTTCACGGCCGCCCACACTTGCGGGTCCACGCGTCCGACGTCAACCGGCTCGCCTCCACCCTGAAGGACCACGGGGCCACCGTGCGGGTCACCCACGACGGAGGCATCGAGGCCCGAGGGATCACAGAGGCCGAGATCAGCCGCCTGGCCACCGAGGGTGGGCATGGAACGGCCCGGCTGGGGCCGACGGACGGATCACTGGAGGAGACCTTCCTGGAACTCATCGACCAGCACAGCACGGGCCACCGGACCGGTCCGGAGACGAGGAACAGTCGTGTCTGAGACGACAGCGGCCCTGGGGGCCGAGTTCAGCAAGCTGCGCGGCATTCGTTCCACCTTGATCACGCTCCTCGCCTTCGGGCCGGTCACTCTCCTTCTCGCCGGGCTCGGCGGGTGGTCCGCGAAGGGGGCCATCGACTCCGACAGTCCCGCTCTGCGCGCCGACTTCACGCCTGAGCAGGCAGGCTTCGACGGCATCCTCTACGGTCAGCTCGCCCTCGTCGTCTTCGGCGTCCTGGCCGTCACCAGCGAGTACGGCTCCGGCATGATGCGCATCTCGCTGCTCGCGGTGCCCAAGCGGGGGCGGCTCTACGCGGCCAAGATGGCGATGACAGCGACCGCGGCGGCAGTGGTGGCCGTCCCGGTCACTGTCCTCAGTTACCTGCTCACCCAGTCCGCGCTCGGCCCGCACGGATCTTCGCTCACCGCCGACGGCGTGCCCGCCGCCCTGGCCGGCTCGTCCGCCTACCTGACGCTGATGTGCCTGTTCGCAGCAGGCATCGCAGCTGCGGCCAGGAACGCCGTGGTCCCTTTGGTCATCCTGATCCCGATGCTCCTCGCCGGCACCCACATCCTGTCGATCATCGGTGCGACCAAGGAGATCGTCCGCTACTTCCCTGACAAGGCAGGCAGCGAACTCCTCACCGTCGGCTCCGGCGACACCGTCTTCGGACTCACCGTCCTCGCCGCCTGGACCGTGGCGGCCCTGGGCGCGGGCTACCTCCGTCATCGGCGCTGGGACGGATGACAGGACAGAGATGAGGCGCCCGTCCCGCGACAGTGGGACAACCTGCGTCATAGATTCCTGGTGATCCCCGGCCGAACAAGATCGGCCCGCATCCCGTTCGCCGGTATCGGCCTCGATCTGACCGCCGCCCGCCGCCCGGTGTACGTGGACCGGTGTACGTGGACCGGCCGGGCGGCAGCCTCGCTCTGATCGCGTGCAGCTCCACCTTCCTCCCCGGGCAGGAAACCTCCTGCCCTTCGCCTGACCTGCGGGGAAGGCCAGGCCTCAGCCCGCTCGGGCACAGCGCGGTGTTGGACGTCACATCGTCTCAGCTGGATCTGTTGCGTGAAATCGACGGCGAAACGGCGAAAGCGGGCTGCGAGCGCGTCGGGCTGAGGCCCGAACTCTGGTGTCCACTCGCACGAACGTGGTCGGTCATGGCCCTCACCTGCTGCGCAGCCCCGGACCACGGGGCGGAGATCCGCGACCGGCACGGTCTGCACCGCTTTCGGTCGAGGAGCATGTCGGATCAGCCGTTTCCCGAATCAAGTACCACGTGCGGCCGAGCCGAACTGGGATGCTGCCCCCGGCGACCGCATGGTCGGCCGAGGACCGTCCAACCAGGAAGGGGGAACCATGCCGGAGGAGATCCGGGTGCTGATCGCCGACGATCAGGCGCTGCTCCGCGGGAGCTTCCGTGTTCTGGTGGAAGCGACACCGGGTATGACGGTCGTCGGCGAAGCGCCCGACGGAGCCGAGGCCGTCCGGCTGGCCCGGCAACTGGTTCCGGACGTCGTCCTGATGGACCTACGCATGCCGGTGATGGACGGCATCGCGGCCACACGCGAAATCTGTTCGGCCCGAGCGACGGAGACCGTACGCGTACTGGCCCTGACCATGTTCGACATGGACGAGTACGTGTACCCGGCGCTGCAGGCCGGGGCCAGCGGATTCCTCCTGAAGGATGTGTCACCGACGGAGCTGCTGGCGGGGATTCGCACGATCTCCACCGGCGAAGCCGTCCTCGCCCCGACCGTCACCCGCCGACTCATCTCCACGTTCTCGCAGCAGCAGGTCGACAGGCCGAGGCCGGCACCACTGCTCGACAAGCTGACCAAGCGGGAACAGGATGTCCTCGTGCTCGTCGCCGAAGGCATGTCGAACTCGGAGATCGCCGAACGCCTGGTGATCACCCTGGCCACCGTGAAGACTCACGTCAGCAGCCTGCTCGCCAAACTCGGTGCCCGTGACCGCGCCCAGCTCGTCATCGTCGCGTACGAGAGCGGTGTGGTCGAGCGCGGAGCCTCGGGACGGTCACCGAATCCTCCAACCAGCCGGCGCCGTTGAGGACAGTCATCTGCCCCAGCCTCCGAAGCGAGCAAGCAAGCCGTCGGGGATCTCGGAGTATCCCAGTGCGGCAGCATGATCAACGGGCATGCTCGGGTGGTTCCGCCGACCGGGCCCGGAGGCCGGCGGCCCTCTTGCAGGACCGCGAAAAAGATGACGGGGGGCAGGTGCACCCACTGCGTCAGTCGGGGAGATACCCCACAGCATGCGTGTCCAGGGTGATCGAAATAGGCGGCTCCGTCCCCCCGGGCGGCGTGCAACAGGCGGGACAAGCCTCCCCTGTCCGGAGCGGTCCCGTCAGCGAATTTCGATCACACTGTCCCTTCGACGGCGGGCCCTCTCGTACGCACTGGGCGTGCCGACGCGACTTTGACCGCGTGAGGCTCCGTACCGGTGGAGTCGCCGCGTACTACGGGAAGCCACTCTGTGCCGGAGTTCAGGGTGCCGAACCGACGTAGGGCCGTGACGCTCCGGGCTCCCGGCCTGCGAATCCTCTTGGGCTGCCCAGGTTCGTCCGAGGGGCGGAAGCGGTGTTCTCTCATCCCTTCAGCCGTACCGGCAGCTTCTTCACGCTGTTCCCCACGAACGAGGCGTGGCGCGGCAGTTCCGGCTCCGGGACCGCGAGGTCCAAGGACGGGAAGCGGGTGAAGAGCTGTTCCAGGGCCGTGGTGCTCTCCAGGCGGGCCAGGGGGGCACCCATGCAGTAGTGCGCCCCGTGGCCCAGGGAGAGGTGGCGGGATGTGGTGGTGCGGGTGATGTCGAAGCGGGGCGCGTCCGGGCCGTGGGCCTGTGGGTCGCGGCCGGCCGCCGAGTAGCCCGCGAGGACCGGGGTGCCCTGAGGGATCACGGTGCCGTCCAGGGTCAGGTCGCGGGTGGGGTAGCGGAAGGGGAAGTAGCTGACCGGGCTGTCCCAGCGCAGGGTCTCCTCCACCACGTCCGCCCAGCTCGCCCCGCCGGAGAGGACCAGGTCGAGCTGGTCCCGGTGGGCACACAGGGCGCGTACAGCGTTCGTGATCAGATTCAGCGTCGTCTCGTGCCCCGCGATGATGGTCAGCATCAGCGTGCCGATCAGCTCGTGCGGGCTGAACCGGTCGCCGTCCTCCTCGCGGGCCGCGATCATCGCGCTGGTGAGGTCGTCCCCCGGGGCGGCCGCCCGGGCCGCCGCGACCGCGCTCAGGACCTCCACCATCTCCCGGTTGGCCGCCATCGCCTCGGCCGGGCCGATGTCCGTGGCCACGATCTGGTTGGAGAGGTGGTGCAGCCGGTCGTGGTGGGCCTCGTCCACGCCCAGCAGTTCGCAGATGACGCCCATCGGCAGCGGCAGCGCGAAGTGGGTGCGCAGATCGACGACGCCTTCCTCGGTGGCGGCCGCCTCCAGGCCGTTCAGCAGGCGGGATGTCAGCTCCACCACGTAGGGGCGGAGTTCCTCGACCCGGCGGGCCGTGAACGCCTTGCTCATCAGGGAGCGCAGCCGCCGGTGGTCGGCGCCGTCCGCGGTCGTCATCCCCTGCACCGTGGCGAAGGTCTTCAGCGGCCAGCCGTCGGCGATCTCCCCGGCCTGGAGCGCGGCGAAGTGCTGTGCGTTCTTGGCGACGTCGGGGTGTGCGAGGAACTCCTTCAGCGCGTCGTGGCCCAGCACCGCCATCCCCCGCACCTCGCCGGGGAGGACCACCGGGGTGACCGACCCCTGGGCCAGCAGCCGGGCGTTGGCCGCGTGCGGGCAGCCCCCCGCCGGGTCCAGGCGGTGCGGACGGTCGGTCGCGGAGTTCAGCGGTGATGTGTTCAACGGGGCTCCAAGTCTTCGGGGGGAGAGAGCGAGAGAGCGGGCTTCGAACGGTCAGTGCTGGTGGGGCGGTGGTTGTACCCCGGTTCGGTGCCGCCATGTCGGGGCGGGGGCCTCGGTCGCCGGGGGAGGCACCGGGCCCTGGGGCAGCTGTGGCGAGGTGAAGCGCACGGGCAGCGTGCCCAGTCCTTTGCTCCACGGCGAGTTGACCCATGTCAGGTCGGCTTCCGGGACGGACAGTTCCAGGTCGGGCAGGCGGTGCCGGATCGTATCGACCGCGGTCCGGGTGATCAGCCGGGCCGGGTCCTGGGCGGGGCAGGTGTGCGGGCCCGCGCCGAAGGCCAGATGGGAGCGGTTGCCGACCACCGGGGCGCCGTCGGCCGGCAGGATCTCCGGGTCCGCGTTGGCGGCGGCCAGGCCCAGGATCAGCATGTCGCCCGCCCGGATGTCCTGGCCGCCGAACCTCATGTCGCGGGTGGCGTAGCGGGCCGGGAAGTTCTGGGTGGGCGGGAAGCGCCACAGGACCAGGTCGAGTGCGTCGTCCACGCTGAGGTGGCCGCCGCTCAGCGAGGAGCGCAGCGCGGGGTCGCAGAGCAGGATGCGCAGCGTGGTGGCGATCCAGTTCACCGTGGTCTGGTTGCCCGCGACGAACATGACCACCAGGTTGTGCAGCACCTCCTCGTCGGTGAGCCGCGCCGGGTGGTGCAGCAGGGCCGAGACGATGCCGTCGCCCCCCACCCGCCGCTTCTCCTCGATCAGTCCCGCCAAGATGGCGCCCATCCTGCGGCTGGCGTCCCCGGCGCCTTTGGTGGCGGAGACGAGACCCCCCATCGCCTCCACCAGCTCCCGGCCGGTCCGTTCGTCCACCCCGAGCAGCCCGGCGATCACCCGCATCGGCAGCATGCGCGCGTACGAGGCGACGAGGTCGGCCTCGCCGTGGGCCGCGAATCCGGCGATCAGGGCCTCGGCGGTGGTTCGTACGCTGCGGCGCAGCTCGTGCCCGTTGATCCCGGCCAGCGCGTCGGAGACGGCGGCGCGCATCCTGCGGTGCTGCTGCCCGTCCGCGAAGAGCAGCGCGGGGCGCCAGCCGACCATCGGGAGGATCGGTGACTCGGCCGGCACCCGGCCTTCGCGCAGCAGGCTCCAGCGGCGCGGGTCGTGGGAGAAGTCCTGCTCCTCGCGGGTGAGCCGGAGCAGTTCGCGGTGGCCCAGGACAAGCCAGGCGTCGATGCCGGGGGCGACGGACACCGGCGCCACCGGGCCGTGTGTGCCGCGCAGTTCCTCGTACAGCGCGGGCATTGTGTTGCCGTCGAGGTCGGGCCCGTACAGCGCGGTGGCCGTGGCGGGGGCGCCGGTCACGGGGCAGCGGACGGGTGATCCGGCCATGGGGTGCGGCGTGCTCATGAGGACTCCGTGGCGACGTGGATGAGATGACGGACCAGGGCGATCAGCGCCCGGATCGATGAGGCCCGGTCCCGTGCGTCGCAGGTCACCAGCTGGGTGTCGGGCAGCAGATCGAGGGCCGTACGGATGTCGTCGGCGTCGTGGCGGGGGCTGGACGGGAAGACGTTGACGGCGACCGCGAAGGGCAGATCCAGATCCTCCAGATTGTCCAGCGCGTCGAAGGAAGCGGCCAGGTCCCGGCCGTCCACCAGGGCGAGCGCGCCGAGCGCCCCCTTGGCCAGGTCCTGCCAGGCCGGAAGGAACCGCTGCTGGCCCGGCGTACCGAACAGATACAGGACCAGGTCGCCGTCGATGGTCAGCCGGCCGAAGTCGAGGGCGACCGTGGTGGTCCTCTTGCCGCTGTCCCCGGTGTACGGGTCCGTCCGGACGCCCGCCCGGGTCATCGACGCCTCGGTGGAGAGCGGTTCGATCTCCGACACCGTACCGATCAGCGTCGTCTTGCCCACCCCCAGCGGGCCGACGACCAGGATCTTCGCCGCGCCCGACACGTTCGAGTCGAGGTACTTGCCGTCGGCCGCGGCGGGCGGCGGGGCGGCCTCGGCCGGGGCTTCAGAGACAGCTTTCGAGACCATGGAGAACCTTTCTGAGCATGGTCACATCGGCGTGTTCGGCCGGCGGGATGGGCGGCCGGGTCACGATCAGCCCCCACCGGAGGAGATCGGAGAGCAGCACCTGCGCGACCGACGGCGGCTGGCCGAGGTGGGCGGCCACCTCCGCCACCGAGATGAGCCCCTCGCAGTGCTTCAGGATGGCGAGATGCTCCGGCTGGAGGGTGGCGGGGAACGCCGCCTCCGCCGTCATCACCAGGGACTCCCAGGACAACGGCTCACCCTCGGACTCCGTGCGGCCGCGGGTGATGACATAGGGGCGGATCGCCGAGGCCCTCGGCGCCTCAGGCCGCTCGGCCATCACGTCGCGGCGGCCTCGTCCCGGGGCAGGCTGCTCAGGTGTGCGCCGATCTTCGCCACCAGCAACTGCATCTGCTGGGCCACCAGACCCACATCGGCGTCCGGATCGGTGGCGACCCCCAGGTGCGCGCCCACCCCGGCATGGGTGAACAGCACGAACCCCTGGTCGGTCTCCAGCATCAGCTGGCGTGTCCGGGCGTCCCGCCCGAACAGCAGCGCGCTGGTGGACCGGCCCGTCATGGTCATCGCCGCGCAGGCCGCCGAGAGCGACTCCGCGTCGGCGACGCTCAGGGCGGCCACCGGACCCGAGAGGTTCTCGGCGGAGGCGTGCCCGAGCCGCAGCCCGTCCTCGGACACCACCACGGCGTGCCGGACGCCGGGAATCTCGGTGAGCGGGCGGAGCATCCATCCCAGGTCGGGCAGTCGGGTGATGGTTCCGGTCACGGTCGGCCTCCGGCGTGCTCGTGCGGGGTACGGGGCAGGGACGGTCCGCCCTGCGGGGGCGGCGCCTGTTCGGGGTCGCCGTCCGCGTCGACGGCCGACCGGCCACGCAGCGTCCCGGCCACCACACTGGCGATCGAGGAGCGTGCCGCCTCCGGCGTCCAGGGTTCGGCGGGAGCGGCGGCGGGCAGCGGGGCGGGTGCCGAGTGCCGTGCGACGGTCGCGGCCCGGGCGACACCGCGCCGACTGCGCCGCCGGGGCAGGCCGGCCGTCGTCGGGGCGGGTACTCCGGCGGGCTCGGGGGCGTCGTCGCGTACGCCTGCCGGGGGGACCGCGGGCCCGACGGGCTCGGCCGGTTCGATCGCCGGGCGGCGGTGTGCGGCGGGCTTCGGCAGCGGATCGGTCAGCAGCCGGAACGGTACGAACATCACTGCCCGGGTGCCGCCGTACGCCGAGGACCCGCTCAGCTCCACGTTGAAGCCCAGCTCCCGGCTCCAGCGCCCGGCACACGCCAGGCCGAGCCGGGGCACCGCACCCAGGCGGGTCAGGTCCAGGTCGTTGCGGAGGTGGCCGAGGGCCTGGTGCAGGACGTCCGGCGGCATACCGAGCCCGGCGTCGTCGATCTCGATGACCGCACCGGAGCCCACCTCCCGCACGCTGACGACCACGGGGGAGCTGGACGGTGAGAACACCGTGGCGTTCTCCAGCAGTTCGGCGATGGAGTGCATCAGCCCCTCCACCGCCGGGGGCACCGCGTACAGGGTCTGACCGCCGTGCACCTCGATCCGCCCGAACTCCACGATCCGGGACTGGGCGCCCCGTACGCAGTCGTAGAGCGAGACCGGCCGGGTCTCCCGGCGGGCGGGCCAGATGCCGCACATCACCAGAAGCGTCTGCGCCTTGCGGGTCATCTGCGAGGCCGCGTGGTCGGCCTTCATCACGTTGGCCATCAGGAGGGGGTCTTCGATGGAGCGCTCGACCTCGTCCAGGACCTGCTGCTGCACGGTCGCCATCACGTGCATGGTGCGCGCCACGGATTCGAAGGCGGCCTGCACCGAGTCGCGCAGGGCGCGCTCGCGGTGCACGGCCGTGTCCGAGCCGAGCGCGACGACGACCGAGTCCAGCGCCCGGGCGAACTCCTCACCGGTCTTCTCCGGCGGCGTCATCGGCCCCGGTACGCCGTCCAGCCGCTGTCCGGTGTGCAGGCGCTCGGCGATGGCCGGGACGCGTACCGCGGCCAGATGCGCCACCTCGGCGCCCCGGGCGGCGGCCACTCCGGCCTCCCGGGCACGGTGCGCGCGTTCGGCGGACAGTCGCCGGGTGAGGATCACCACGCGGGCGGTCAGCAGGACGACGGCCGCGGCACAGGCTCCCGCGAGGGCCCGGTGCCACGTGGTGTCCGCGGCGACGGCGAACCACCCCGCACAGGCGGCGGCCGGCAGGGCGATGGCCCATCCGGCGACGGCGGCGCTCGCACCGGGGGCGCGTCCCGGCTCCCTCGACGGCCGGCTCACCTCGGCGGCCCCGACCTGACGACCCTGCGAACACCGGTGCCAGCCACGAGAAGCGAAACCTTTCACGACATGTCGAACCCCCGTTCGGGGGCTGGGAGCATGCAAAGCGTAGGTCAACTGGCTTGAATTGTTGAGGTGTTGATCCTTTTCAGCCACACTGGGCGGCCAGGAATGGCGCGTTGACGCCCCTGAGTCGTCCATTCCGGTCCGCCGTCCGTAGGCGACCGCCAACAGGCTGGACGAGCCGCGTGCGAGGCACGGGACGCGAGCGCTCCCCGATTGCCCGACGGTGGACAACCTGGCCGCATAAATTGCTTTCACCTCGGGTAGGGGCTGTGGAAAGCTCTCGGAGACTGGAATTCAGGACCGCAAATAAATATCGAGTGAGGCAGGTCATGGTGGAAGGTAACGCCCGGCAGAGGCACCTCGAATCCTTGTATCTTCAGGAACGTTTTGATGCCAAGCTGGCGAAGATCGACGAAGTCGAAAGTTTTGACGGATTACATGGTGTCGAAACAAGCGTCCCCGTGGAGCCCTGGGATGTCCAAGAGGCCAGTGAAGCGACCCTGATAAATAACTCCCGCTATTCGCCTACGCCAGTTCAAACGATTCGGCAGGCTATTGCGGAATCCTCCGTTCGGTATGAGGAAATGTCTTTTGTGGACTTCGGTTCCGGGAAGGGGTGGGTCATGCTTGTGGCTTCCGATTTTCCCTTCAGGAAGATCATAGGTGTCGAATTTTCCAAAGAGTTATCCGTGGTGGCGAGGAGGAATATTGAGAACTACAGATCGGATTCTCGGAGGTCTGGCCCCATCGAGGTGCACTGCCTGGACGCCAGAGACTTCGTAATTCCTGATGACGCAAGCTTCTTCTATTTCTATGAACCATTCACGGCGGCTGTTGCCGAGCAGGTTCTCCTGGGCATTGATCATTCGATTCGCCGGTGCCCGCGTAAGGCGGTTCTGTGCTTCGTGGGAAGGGATTTGCTGCCCGTTATTGAAGGGCGACCGCTGTGGGCGCTTCGTAAGACGCTCAAGTCCCCGGATGATTCGTACTATGATGCCCGACTCTATGTGAACACCATGGAGGGAGAATCCCCGGGCGGCTGCAGTTCGTGACAGATGAAGTTCCTGGTCAGGCAGTGGCTTCGGCGTCGACATGCCAATTTGACGGACCAGGTCCTGCTCTCGTTGCGAAGAGCGGGGACCGGGCCGTTGAATGTACGGGTCATCCGTCTTCGTGGGTCTTCGCGTACCGCTGTTCCGGTGGCAGGTTCGTGTAGGGGGCCGCCGCCGGGTCCGGGGGGGTTGTTTTCAGTAGGTTCACCAGATCCTGTGCCGACTTGCCGTTCATCCGGCTCTCGACGCTCTCCTCGGCGTTCCGTCCGGACGCGGAGTCCCCTCCGGGCTCGGCGTCCCCTCCGGACTCGGCCGCCGGGGCCGTGGTGACCGTGCCCTGTGATTCGCCGTTGCCGATCACGGCGTTGTCGTACGGAAGGACTCCCTCCGAGCCGAGTGCCGACCAGGTTCCGTCGTCCAGGCGGGCGAGGGCGATGATGTAGGTGTGGCCCTTTTCCAGCCGTGGTGAGTCGGGGACGGCGAATGCTCTGCGCTGTCCGTCCTTGAACAGCCACCCCGCGACGTTCATGTCGACGGCACCGGGCGCGGTGGGTGCTCCGGTACGGGTCCACAGGACCTCGTCGACGGTCAGGGTCGCGGCGCGGCCGATGTATCCCTCGCCCGCTTCGATCTCCTCCGCGCTCGCCGGGAGTTCGCGTTCGGCGGTGGGGCGGGCGACCACGACCTGGTCGGCGTAGGTCACCCAGTCCGTACTCGTCACCGAGGGCAGTACGTCATCCGCGTGCGGAGCGCCTGCCACCACGCCGCCCGGGCCCTCGCCCCCGCCGTCTCCCGGCAGCCCGAGCACCGCCGCGGCGCCCACCGCACCGGCCGCGGCCAGGGCGATGCCCAGCCGGAGGCCGTGGCGTCGGCCCGGCCCCGGGCGGGGGCCGGGGGTCATGGCGCGGCCTGCGGCCACCTCACGCACCACTCGGTCCGGCACCGCGGACACCTCGGCGGCCGGATCGTGCGCCGCGAGCAGTTCCCTCGCCCGTTCCACGTTCGTACCCATCGTCCGATCCCCTCTCCATCCCGTTCCCGTCGTCTTCGGCGAGCAGGTTCTCCAGCCTTCTGCGGGCGCGGTGCAGCCGTACGGAGAACGTGGCCACCCCGCACCCCGCGACCTGCGCCGCCTGCCGTGTCCCGAGCCCGTCCCAGGCGACCAGGATCAGCGCCTCCCGGTCCTTGTCCGGCATCCGGTCCAGGGCCTCGACCGCCGCGATCCGGTCCATGGCGTCGTCCTCCGCCGCCGCCCCCGGCCGGTCCTCCGCGGTCGCCGCCATCAGTTCCCGCAGCCGGTAGGAGCGCCCGGCGGACCGCAGCGCGTTCGCCGCCACCAGCCGGGCGATTCCGTAGAGCCACGGCAGGCATTCGCCCCTGACCTCGTGCCGTCTGCGCCATGCCGTCAGATACACCTCCGACAGCGCGTCCTCGGCCAGTTGGGCCGGGAGCCTGCGGCGCAGAAAGCGCAGCACGGGAACGGACGTCTCCCGGTAGACCTCCTCGAACCCCTGCCAGTCGTCCAGACGCCCGCCCACGCTCGGCCCCCCCGTCCACGAAATGCCGTACACCCTGTAAGTGTCCGGCGGGCGGGCCGTCTTACAGCGAGGCAGGGAGGGCGCCCCACCCGCGTATCGGCCCTGCCCGGCACGTAGAATCCGTGGAATGAGTGTGCGCCGATCCAGCCCTGGCCGCCCGCGGACCAAACCCGCCGAGGAGCGGCGCGCCGATCTTCTGGACGCGGCCGAGAGGGTGTTCGTCGAGCGGGGCGTCGACGCCGCCCGGATCGATGAGATCACGGAGCGCGCGGGTGTCGCGATCGGCACCTTCTATCTGCATTTCGGCTCCAAGCGCGACCTCATGCTGGCAGTACAGGCCCGTTTCATCGACCGGCTGGTCGAGCGGCAGCAAGCGGCGGTGCAGAGACTGCCCGCCGATGACTGGACCGGACGCGTGGACGCCTGGCTGAGCGACGCGGTCCGGGCCTATGTGGACCATGCCGAACTGCACGACGTGCTGTACGGACACACTCCGATCAACGCCAAGACGGAGATTCAGGTCAGCCCCGAAAACGCGCACGTCGAAGCGTTCCGGCAGCTCATCACCGAGCGCCCGGACCCGCCCGCCGACGCCCCGAACCCCGCCATGGCGGCGAATCTGATCTACAGCGCCTGGTACGGCGCCACCCACGCGCTGTTGCACCACGAGGCCGAGGGCATCGACCGGCTGGCCGATGAGCTCATCGCCGACATCACCGACCTCGCACACCGCTACCTGCGCACCGAGAACTGAGCCGGGGCGGAACGGGCCGGACCGGTCCGGGTCAGCAAGGCCGGACTGCCGACGACCCGTGGGTGCGGATCGTCGGCAGCGGAGTCGCGGGGAGCCGCGTGACGCCGAGCGGTTCGGGGACGTACGCCGTCGGTCAGGGGCTCACCTGGGCGATGCGCCAGTGACGTGCCCGCTCGTACTGTGAGCTCAGACGCGAGAACGTCCCACCCGTGCGCAGCAGTTCCTCCCGGGTTCCGGTCTCCGTGACCCGGCCGTCGTCGAGCGAGACCACATGGTCCGCGGCGGCCAGGGTGGCGGGGCGGTGGGCGATCACGACGACCGTGCGGTCGGGGTCGTCGCCGAGGTTGGCGATGGCCCGGGTGATCGCGGCCTCGTTCTCCGGGTCGAGGGCGGAGCTCGCCTCGTCGACGAGGACGATACGCGCCCGCTTGAGCATCGCCCGGGCGATCGCGACGCGCTGACGCTCACCGCCCGACAGCTGCGCGCCGCCCTCACCCACACGGGTCTGCCAGCCGGCGGGCAGACGCTCGATCACCTCGTCGAGCCGGGCCGCGGTGGCCGCCTCCCGCAACTCGTCCCAGGTCGCCTCGGGGCGCGCGAGGCGCAGGTTGTCCTCGATGGTGTCGTCGAACAGGTAGACGTCCTGGAAGACGATGGCGATCTCGTCGAGCAGGGTGCCCGGGTCGAGTTCGCGTACGTCGACGCCGCCGACGCGCAGCTCTCCGGAGTCGATGTCGAAGAAGCGGGCGACGAGCCGGGTCGCCGTGGTCTTCCCGGAGCCCGAGGGGCCGACCAGGGCGGTCGTGGTGCCCGGCCGACAGCGCAGGGAGACCTCCTTCAGGGCGGGGGTGGTGCCGCCCGGGTAGGTGAAGGTGACGTTCCTGAACTCGACGTCGGCATCGGCGATCCGGCGTACCGGCTCGGCCGGAACCGGCAGTGCGGGGGTGGACAGCAGCTCCTCGATGCGCGTGATCTGGTTCCGCAACGCGCGCAGGGCACCGATGAGTTCGATGAGGTTGCCGAGCGGCTCCAGGAAACGGGCGGCCAGCACGAGCAGCACGATCGCCGTGGCGGCCTCGACGCGCCCGCTGAGCATGAGCTCGGCGGTCAGGGCGAGCACCGCGACGAATCCGGCCATGATCACACCGGTGTAGACGAAGAACGGCTGCCGTGCGCGGCGCATGCCCTCCCGGTAGGTCTCGCGGTGGTCCTCAAGCGCGGCGTGCATCCGGGGCGTGCCCTCGGCATGGCCGGCGGCGCGCAGGACCGGCTGGGCCTGGCCGAGTTCGATCGCCCGGCCCGCGACCTGGGCGGCGGCCCGCTCCAGCTCGGTCTCGGAGATCTCGGCGATCCGGGCGGCACGCCGCAGGGCCAGGTAGGCGACCAGCGCGATCGCGCACAGCAGCAGCGCCATCCGCCAGTCGACCGTGAACGTCACGACGACGACCGTCGCGGGCAGCAGGGTCGAGGTGATCACGGGGCCGCCGATCGTCACGGCGAGGTGGGCGGCGCTGCCCACGTCCGCGGTCACCGCCCGCGCGAGCCGGGCCTTGTGCTCGGCGGTGAACCAGCCCAGCGTCAGCGTGCTCACCTGCTGCATCAGCCTTCGGCGCAACTGCGCCGCGAGCGCGCCCGCCGCCGCGAATCCCACCGGGGTGGCGATGACGCTCAGCGCCGCGTACAGCAGCGCGCCGACCGCGCCGAGGACGAGCCAGGGTGTGGCCGCGCCGATGTCCGGTTCGGGCCGTACGAGGGCGTCCAGAACGGGGATGAGCAGGGCGAGCAGCAGGCCCTGGAGGACCGCCTGCCCCGCTGTGAGCAGCCAGAGACGGGCCAGC
This sequence comes from Streptomyces sp. NPDC059452, assembly GCF_042750035.1. NCBI lineage: Bacteria > Bacillati > Actinomycetota > Actinomycetes > Kitasatosporales > Streptomycetaceae > Streptomyces > Streptomyces sp. NPDC059452. The sequence continues at coordinate 37,695 of NZ_JBHYVE010000017.1, read as the reverse complement.
AGCTTCGGGTTCGGCCAGAGCCGGTACAGACGGCGGATCACGCGAGCACCCCTTCCTGAGCGGCCCACATCCGGGCGTACAGCCCGTCGCGTGCGAGCAGTTCTCCGTGGCTGCCCTGTTCGGCCAGCCGTCCGTTCTCGAGTACGAGGATCTGTGCGGCGCCCGCGATGGTGTGCAGCCGGTGGGCGATCACGATCACGGTCTTGCCCACCGTCAGGTTGGCCAGTGCCTCCTGGACCGCCGACTCGCTGTCGGCGTCCAGTGCGGCCGTCGCCTCGTCCAGGACGACGATCGGGGCCCCGGACAGGATCGCCCGGGCGATCGTCAGCCGCTGTCGTTCACCGCCGGAGAGACTGCCGCCGCCCGCGTCGAGCAGGGTGTCGTACCCGTCGGGCAGGCTCTCGATCACCTCGTGGATGTGCGCGGCGGCCGCCGCCTCGCGGACCTCCGCGTCGCTCGCGCCGGGGCGGCCGATCCGGATGTTCTCGGCCACACTGTCCCGCAGCAGGGCCACATCCTGGAAGACCAGGGACATCGATGCCAGCAGCTTCGCGGACGGGATCGAGCGCACGTCCGCACCGCCGATCCTGATCGCCCCCTCCGACACCTCGTGGAAGCGCGGCAGCAGGCCCGCGAGGGTCGACTTGCCCGCGCCGGACGGACCGACGATCGCGGTCACCCGGCCCGGCGGGCAGACGGCGCTGATCTCCTCGACCGCGTTGGTCACCCCGTCGTAGGAGAAGGAGACCCGGTCGAACTCGACGCCGTGGCCGACGGGCGTCCGCGGGTGCTCGGGCTCGGGCAGCGGGGTACGGGAGAGCAGTTGCTCGATGTTGGCCGCGCCCATCCGGCCCTTGCGCACGCCCTGGGCGGCGGTCACGGCGGGGAGGACGGAGTTGGGCAGCCCGATGGCGACGACCAGGAACGCCACCAGGTCCGCGACGCCGAGCGATCCGCGGTCGACGAGGACCAGTCCGGTGGCTGCCACGGCGGTGAGGACGGCCATCTCCGAGCCGAACAGCCGCGAGGCCGCCGAGCTGTGGCGCACCTCGGCGACCCAGGCCGCGAACGCCTCGGTGTGCTCGTCCACGGCGTCGTCGAAGCGGCGCAGGACGCGGCCCCCGGTGCCGAACGTCTTGACGACCTGGATGCCGTCGGCGTACTCGACGCTCGCGGCGCTGATGCGTGCGTCGGCGGCGACCAGCCGGTTCATATGGGTCGTCATGGACCGCATCGAGATCCGGAAGAAGATCCCCATCAGCAGAAGCACGCCCAGCACGACGGAGGCCATGCGGACGTCGACGAAGAGCAGATAGCCCGTCGCGACGGCCGTCACGGTGACCGCTCCGACCAACTGCCCCAGGGCGTGCGCGATGACCTCGTGCATCTCCTCAAGGTCACCCGTCATCGCCCGCTTGACCTTGCCCGAGCCCGCGGCGCGGAACCAGCCGAGCGGCAGTCTGCCGAGGTGGGCCACGATCCGTACCCGCAGGTCGTGCAGGATCGCCGCGTCGGCGTAGTGCCCCACCCGCGAGGACTGCACGGCCAGGACGAGCCAGCCGCCGGCTCCCGCGGCACCGATACCGACCCAGGTCCAGATGGCGGTGTGCGCCTCCGCGGGGTTGTCGAGCATGAGCCGCGCGATCTCGGCCACGGCGATGTAGGGCACGATGCCCGCCGCCGCGCTCAGGCACGACAGGGCCGCGCAGAGGACGAGGCGGGTGCGGATCGGAGCGAGCAGGCGCAGTAACGCGCCGGGTCCGGCCAGCCCCGGAGTCTGCGATGTCGATGATTTCATTAGGGTACCCTAACATGGTGACTGAAGCTCATTCAATAATGTGTGCGCCGCCCGGTGATGCCCATCGGGGCCTTGTGCCGAAAGGGAGTTCCGCTCATGCTCCAGCCGCGTTCTGACCAGCCGTTACCGAGCTACGCATCAGGTGTCGCTCCGCACCGGGCCCGGGCCGCCGCGCTCGCTGCCCTCCTCGCGCTCGCGGCTGTCGGAGTGACCGGGTGCCAGGGCGCCGACGCGGGCTCCCGCGAGGAGGGCGGGGCGGGCGGGATCACCTTCGAGTCCTGTGGCCGTACCGTCGAGCTCGACCGGGTCCCCGAGCGCGTGGTGATCACCACCGACGCCATCGCCGACACCCTGTTCGCGCTCGGTGTCGGCGACCGGATCGTCGCCAAGACACGGGGCGAGTCCGCCCCCGCGCCCGAGCTGAAGGAGCGTCTCGCGGCGCTGCCCGGTCTCGGGGCGCGCAGTCCGAGCGTCGAGGCACTGGTCGCCACCGGGCCCGATCTCCTGATCACCGATCAGGTCGAGAAGGTCTCCGGCGAACTGGGGAGCCCGAGCATCGACGAACTGGAGCAACTGGGCATCGCCACCTATGTGGTGGGCGGCGGCTGCGCGGCGGACCTGCGCTCGGACACCTCCGGGCTCGACGCGCTCGACGCCGATATCCAGCAGCTCGGCACGGTCTTCGGGGTGGAGGCCCGCGCGCGGAAGCTGGCCGACAAGGTACGCGGCAGCCTCGACGACGTACGCCGGCGGACCGCCCGGGAGCCCCGGCGCGAGGTCGCCGAGATCTCCCAGGTCGCGGGCCGGCTCTGTGTGACCTCCGGCGGCCTCTCCGACGACGTGCTCGAACGGGCGGGCGGGACGAACGTCTTCGCCGACCTGCCCGGTCAATTCGCCCCGGTCAGCCCCGAACAGATCGTCGCGCGCAACCCTCGGGCCATCATCGTCGACAACTTCACGGCGACGGCGAAGGGCCGCGACGACGCGATGGAGTTCCTGAACCGGACGTTCCCCACCGTGGACGCGGTCAAGGAGGGGCGAGTCCTCGTCATCGACGCGGCCAAGACCGGCGCGCGCGGCAGCACGAGGCCGGTGGAGGGTGTCACCGAGATAGCGCGCTTCCTGCACCCGAGCGCGTACGGATCCCAGTGAGGCCGGCGATGCGCAGGAGAACGCCCGCCGCCGCCATCGGCACTTCCCCCGAAGCGCGTACGCAAGGGGGTCAGCGGCCGAACGCGCGCCGTGGCGGTCGGCACACCCCCCTCTCCGTCGTCGTGCCGCTGCTGCTCGTGGTCCTCCTCGGCACGGTCTGCGTGGCCGTGTCGGTGGGCTCCGTCGGTGTGCGGCTGGAGACGGTCGCCGAGGTCATCGCCGGTCGTCTGACCGGTACCGGGGTGTCCGCCGGTGTCATGGACGACCAGATCGTGTGGAACCTGCGGCTGCCGCGTGTCCTGCTGGCCGCCGTCGTCGGCGCGGGGCTCGCCGTCGTCGGTGTCACCTTGCAGGCCACCGTCCGCAATCCGCTCGCCGACCCCTACGTACTCGGGGTCTCCGCGGGCGCCGGGCTGACGGCCTCCATCGCGATCACCCTCGGGTCGGTGGCGGTGGCGGGCCTGTCGACCTCGGCCGCCGCCTTCGCCGGAGCGCTCCTGGCGATGATCGCGGTCCTCGGACTGTCGCGCCGCGCCGGCCGGGTCGTCCCGGGCCGCCTGATCCTCGCCGGGGTGACACTCTCGTACCTGTTCAGCGGAGCCACCAGCTTCGTCATCTTCCGCGGCGGCAACGCGGAGGCGGCGCATTCGGTGCTGTTCTGGCTGCTGGGCTCCCTGTCGGAGTCGTCGTGGCCGAACCTGTCGCTGCCGGCGGCGGCCGTGCTGGTCGTCGGCGTCCATCTGATGGTGCGGACCCGGACACTCAACGCACTCGCGGCCGGTGACGACGCGGCGCTCTCGCTCGGCGTCTCCGTGCACCGCGTCCGCGTCCGCCTCCTGGTCGTCGCCTCCCTCCTGACCGGTGTTCTCGTCGCCGTGTCCGGCGGCATCGGTTTCGTGGGGCTCATCGTTCCCCATCTCGTACGCCTGGTCGTGGGCCCGGACCACCGTCGTCTGCTCCCCGTCGCCATGCTCGTCGGCGCGATCTACCTCGTCGTCGTCGATGTGCTCTGCCGCGTTCTCGTCCGCCCCGAGGAACTGCCCATCGGGATCGTCACCGCCGTGCTCGGCGCCCCGGTCTTCCTGTGGCTGCTGCGACGCTCGGAGGCGTCATGAGGGTCTCACTGTCCGGTGTGAGCGTCCGTATCGGTTCCACCCCGGTCGTCGCGGAGTGCGACCTCACCGTCGACGACGGCGAACGCGTCGGCCTCGTCGGCCCCAACGGCAGCGGCAAGACCTCGCTGCTGCGCACGATCTACCGCGCGCTCGACCCCTTCGCCGGGCGTGTCGCGCTCTCCGGCGACGACGTGACAACGCTCGGCCAGCGCGAGATCGCACGGCGCGCCGCGCTCGTCGCCCAGGACAGCACCCCGGACTTCGACTTCACCGTGGAGGAAGTGGTGGCCATGGGGCGCGGACCGTGGCTCCGGACCTTCGAGTCGGCCACCGGGCGCGGGGACGCGCCGATCACCGCCGCACTGGAGCGGGTCCGCCTGGCGGATCACCGTACCCGCAGGCTCTCCGCCCTCTCCGGTGGTGAACGGCAGCGGGCTCTGGTGGCCCGCGCGCTCGCCCAGGAGAGCCCGCTGCTCCTCCTCGACGAGCCGACCAACCACCTCGATGTGTACGCGGCCCTCGAACTCCTGGAGCTCGTACGGGACCTGGGGCGCGCGACGCTGTGTGTGCTGCACGACCTCAATCTCGCGGCCACCTACTGCGACCGGCTCTACGTCCTGCACCACGGGCGGATCGTCGCGGACGGCCCGCCCGCGGAGGTGCTCAGCCCCGAACTCGTCCGGACCGTCTTCGGAGTCACCTGCACGCATCTGACCCATCCGGCCACGGGCGGGCTCCTCCTCGCGTTCTCACCGGACCGTGCCGCTGGGCTTGAGGGCTCCTCGGTGCCGCGTCGGTCCGGCTCCATGTGACGTACGTCACCCTGCATTTGAGAAGAATGTTTGCCGTTCCGGGCTCGTCCCGAGCCAGTAGGTAACAACCTCATCGCCACCTGCCAGGAGCACGTATGGCCCTCCTCTGTTACACGGACCTCGACGACGGACACAGCGGCATCACTACGCTCGACGAACTGGACGCCGCGCTGTCGAAGCGGGTGCTCGGGCTCTTGGCCGATGCCGAGATCCAGAGCCGGTCCGCACGGCCGATCGAGCCCTTCGCGGTCGTGCCCGGTGAGCGGGGGGCGGAGGCGATCGCTCTTCGGGCGATCCGGCTCATCGCGTACGCCCGGGAACAACTGCTCACCAAGAACGCCTACCTCCGCTATCTGTGCCCCGACTGCCCGAAGAGCGGCCACTCCTCGTGCCGCCGGTACCGAAAGTTCTCACCGCGGACAGGGGCGGCTCCCGCTCTCTCGCGGGAGGTCCGGTTCGCCGGTATCCGCGTTCGAACGACAGCCCTGCTCCCGACCGCCTCAGCGGTCGTCGAGCGGATCCGGTCGATGGCCGCGGTGATTCATGAGCTCGCCGTCAGGGAGGGGAAGGCGGCAGAGCAAGCGCGGTTCGTCGGCGATATGTACCAGATGGCGCATCAGTGGCGGGCGCGGGGCATCGACGATGCCGCTGCGGACGCCGAGGAGCCGGATCCGCTGGTGTTCTACGGCCACGTGGTGGTGGCGCTCAGCCGTGCCAGGAACGTCGAACGGGAGGGCATGGACGCCTGGCACTCGCCCGTGAATTTCATCGCCGCCGTACTCAAGGCACTGGCCGTGCAGCTCACCTCTCATCCCTTGCCGGTTGCCCGGGAAGCCGTCATCGCCGCGCTCGTGGCGCGGAACGCCGCCATTGAGGGCGACGTCGAGGCGGTGGACGAGTTCACCAGGTCCTGGCTCGGAATCGGCAGCCCGGAGATGTGGCGTGAGGCCGTGGAGACGGCGCTCCTCGGCGACTGGGTCGAAACGCTCGGAGCCCGACTGAGCGGAGACGCCGAGGCGATGGCCCTGCTGGGACGCCATGCCCGCGTCGAGCACCTGCACTTGCAGCCGATCTGGGAGCGGAAGGCCTTCGGCCACCGGGTGCGACTGCTCGAAGACCCTGTGTCGGAAGGGCGGACGCTCGGAGACTTCATCACGGACCGCCGCCTCCCGGAGGACAGGGTTCTCGGGTGTGTGGAGGACGATCGGGTGCCATCGGCGCTGCGGGCCCTGGCCCCGGAGGAGAGAGCCGTGGCGGAGGTGTACGCGGCGAGCCGTATGACATGGTCCCAGGCAGCCGAGGCCACAGGGGCGGATGATCCGGTGGCATTCGGGGAACGGGTGAGGCGGAAGCTCAAGCGACTCGGCCGACGGCGGAAAGAGCTTGCGGCGGCTGCGGTACGTCCAAGGGCAGCGGCATGGTGAGCCTCTGGGAAAGCGCGCTGCCGGAGTTTCTCGGAGGTCTCGCGGCGGCGCTCGTTCTGGGTGTCGGACGCTGTGCGGGGCGAGTGGTGAAACGGTGGCGGGTGAGGCATCGGGCGGAACGGAACGCGCCCCGGAATCCGGCTGTGGAGCGTGATTGTTCGGTGGGGCTGGGCCTCATGTCGCTCGTAGATCGTGACCGTTGAGGGGGCGGTCCGGTCCCGGTCCCGTGCGGCTCTCGGAGGCGAACCGGCTCGCCGCGTTCAGGAAGGCGTCGTTCTCCTGGGGCAGCCCCACGGTGACGCGTACGCCCTCGTCGGGGAAGGCGCGGACCAGGATGCCGTGTCGGGCGCAGAAGTCGGTGAAGCCGGAGGTGCGGTGGGCCAGGGGGAGCCACAGGAAGTTGGCCTGTGAAGGGGGTACCGGGTAGCCGTCCCGCAGCAGGTGTTCGCGCAGCCGCTCGCGTTCCCGGACCACCGCCGCGCAGCGCTCCCGTACGTCCTCCGCGTGGTCGAGGGCGGCGAGCGCAGCAGCCTGGGCGAGGCGGCTGACCGCGAAGGGGACCGACACCTTGTGCAGCGCGGAGACCACGGCGGGTGGGGCCACGCAGTAGCCGACGCGGACCCCCGCCAGTCCGTACGCCTTGGAGAAGGTGCGCAGGACCGCGAGGTTCCCGTGCTCGCGGGCCAGCTCCACACCGTCCGGTACGGCGGGATCCGTGACGAACTCCCGGTAGGCCTCGTCCAGGACGACCAGGATCCGGTCGGGCAGCCGTCGGAGGAACTCCCGCAGCGCCGGTTCGCCCAGCGCGGTCCCGGTCGGGTTGTTCGGGTTGCAGAGGAAGACGACCCGGGTCGCGGGGGTGACCGCGTCGAGCATCGCCGTCAGGTCGTGCCGGTGTTCGGCGTCCAGTGGGACCGTACGCGCCCGGGCCTCGGCGACCCGGGTGAAGACCGAATAGGCGTCGAAGGAGCGCCAGGCGAAGAGGACTTCGTCCCCCGGGCCGCAGACGGCCTGGATCAGGTCACGGCAGAGGCTGACCGACCCGCAGCCCACGGCCATCCGCTCCCCGGGGACGGCGAGGTCCGCCGACAGTCTGCTGACGAGGGTGTCGGAGAACCACTCGGGGTAGCGGTGGCCCTCGGCGGCCGCGCGGGCCATCGCCTCGACCACCGGGGGCGGGGGCGGCTGCGGCACCTCGTTGGAGTTGAGCACGATCGCGCCGGGCGCCTGCCCCGGGGTGTTGTAGTCGGGGATGGCGGCCAGGTCGGCCCGGGGGGTTACGGACATGGGGGGTTCCTCGGGAGGGAAAGAGGGCTCGGGGCGGTGGGTGGCGGTCAGTGGGCAGTGGTCAGTTGGGCGCCAGGCGGAAGACCTCGTCCGCCAGTCGGCCGATCCTGCGGTGGTCGGCGAGGAGCTGGTCCTGGCTGTCACCGGTCAGGAAGACGCGCAGCGGGCTGGACAGGAGGTCGGTCGTGGGCCGCATCCGGTCGCCGGGGGCCAGTCGTGGTACGGCCAGGTGCACCGTGTCCAGGGCCGTGATCCGGGCCAGAGCCTCCTCGTCGACGGCTTCGACCACACCCTCCCGGCCCGTCCGCGCGTGCACGACCATCGCCTCCCGGTGCTTGCGGTACAGCGTGTCGCCGGAGTGGGCGCGGGCGTACTCCCGCGGCCGTACGCAGGCCAGCGCGAGCAGGTCGGCCTGGTTGCCGTCCAGGCAGGAGTCGTGGTGGCCGGGGTCCATGAGCCCGTTGAGCCGGGCGCCCACCTCCACCAGGACCGGACCGGTGGCGGTCAGCATGATCTCCGCGTGGGCGGCGCCGAACCGGATGTCCAGGGCGTCGAGGACGGTGTCCAGGTAGTCGACGAGCCGGGCGACGACCGGCGCGCCGGGGTCGAGCAGCACATCCCTGTCGTAGACCGGGCGTCGTCCGACGAGCGTCTTCTCGTAGGCCCAGACGCCGCACACATGACGGCCGCCGCCGGGGCCCTTGACGACGTCGACGATGTACTCCGTACCGTCCAGGAAGGACTGCACCAGGACCTCGGCGTTGTGCCGGCCGAAGATGTCCTGGCTGCCCAGGACTTCGGCGACGGCCGCGCGGACATCGCCGGGGCCCCGGCAGACGGAGACCTTGTCGGTGGAGGCGGAGCTGAGCGGTTTGACGACCACCGGGTAGCCCGTGGTCCGCGCCCAGGCCAGCACCTCGTCGGCGTCGGCGGACTTGAGCTGGTCGGCACAGGGGACACCGGCCGCGCGCAGGGCCTCGATCATGCGGTACTTGTCGCGGCGCAGGGCGGAGGTGGCGGAAGGGTTGCCGGGCACACCCAGGAGTTCGGCCATCATGTCGGCCGGCGGGACTCCGGTCTCCTGGCCGGGCAGCACCCCGCAGGGCCCGTAGGCCGCCAGCTCCTTCGCGGTGAGCCCGGGATCGGCCGCGTCCAGGACCGTTTCGGCCAGGTAGGGGCGCAGATCCGGCGGCGGTACGCAGTCCAGGAAGGCCGGGGTGCTCCGGAGATGGACGACATCGGCGCCCAGCCGCCGGAAGGCGGGGGGCAGGTGCTCGCCGACGGAGTAGCCGTCGACGATCACGCCGACGGGGGTGCCGTTGCCGGTGACGGGCACAGCGGTTCCTTTCCTCGGGAGGGGTGCGGTGCGCTCAGGCGGCGGCGACGCTGACCCGGTGGACGGTCCTGGAGACCCCGGGCGGCAGGTCCGTCGCCAGGTGGTAGGTGGTCGCCGTCTTCCACAGCAGCAGGTCGTGAGGGGTCCAGCGGTGGGTGTACGTGTGGGCGGGATCGGCCAGGAGACCGTCCACCAGGTCGAAGAACTCCTCGTTCCCGTTGGCGTCGAGACCGACGACCCGGTCCGTGTAGGCGCGCGCTCCGTACAGGAAGCGGCGCCCGGTGTGCGGGTCGCGGCGGACGACGGGATGCTCGACGGCCGGGTACTCACGAGCGACGAGGGCGCGGACCTCCGCGATGGACAGGCCCACGTGCCGAGGGGCGATGCGCTGCTGCTTGGTGAGCGTGTGCAGCGCCGAGAGCCCCTCCAGGCGGACCTGCCACCGCGCGGGCAGCCGGTCGTACACGTCGGCGGCGCTCGCGAAGAGCGTGTGGCCGCAGTCCTGCGGCACCTTGACACCATGGAGCACGGTGTACGCGGCCGGGTCGGCGTCGAACGAGGAGTCCTGGTGCCAGAAGTGGCCGACCCGCTCGATGCCGACCGGCCGGCCGCCCTCGCGCTCGTTGGAGGAGACGAGGATCTCCGGGATCTCGGGGTGGCGCCAGTCGGCGAGTACGAAGGGGACGGGAACGCCCAGCCGTTCGGCGAGGCCGACCTGCTGGCCCGGGGTGAGGTCGATACCGCGCACCACGACCAGGTCGCGCCGGTGCAGCGAGTCGGCGATGTCGTCGAAGACCTCGGGGCGGGTCAGTTCGCCGTGGGTGAGTCCGGTGTACTCGACACCGATGAAGGGCGTCAGGTCGCGCTTGTGCACGGTTCCTCCTTGTGCCAGGTGTACGGGTGGGAGCGGGCGGCGAGCAGCAGCAGGCACGCGGCGCAGACGGCCGCCCCGGCGACGGCCCACGGAGCGCCCGGATGTCCGGGGCCGCTCAGGTGCAGGGCGACCTGAGGGGCCGCGATGAAGGCCAGGTTGACGCCGCCGGAGAACTGGCCCATGCGGCGGTCGGCCGCCGGGCCGGAGACCCGGCTGACGTAGTCGAGCAGCGCGGGGAAGACGACGATCTCCCCGGCCGTCCAGACGAGGGTGGCGAGTACCATCGCCGGGCCCGTTTCGGCGAGGGCCATGAGCAGGAACCCGGCACCGGCCAGGGCGTAACCGATCAGCAGCGCGGGAAGGTCCCCGACGGCCGCCATCCGGACGTTGAGGGGAACCTCGAACAGCACGATGCCGAGGGCGTTGACGGTGAAGACGACCCCGGCCCAGTAGCCGGGCAGGCCGAGCCCGACGATGACGTAGGTGCTGACGAAGACCGAGGGCAGGGCGTACGCGAGCTGGATGGGCAGCGAGAGGCCGAACACCGCCCAGAACCGGGTGCGTTCGGGCAGCGTCGGCCGGGCCCGCTCCCGGTGCTTCCCGCCGTCGCCCGGCAGCGCCGTACTCCGCCCCGGGGTACGGTCCCGGCGCGCGTGCAGATGGACGGCGGCTGCCGCGACGCACAGGGCGTTGGCCCAGAACACGGCGTACGGCGCGAACGCGAAGATCAGGGCGCCGAGCAGGGGCCCCACGGCCGTGCCCAGGTTGATGGCGAGGCGGTAGCAGGAGAAGGCGACCTTGCGTTCCCCCGGCCGGGACTGGGCGATGGTGGCCGCGTACGCCGCCGGGGTGACGATCTCGTACGCGAACCCCCACACCAGCACCCCGGCGGCGAGGGCGGGCAGACCGCTCAGCAGCGGCACCACGGCCACCGCGACGGCTCCGAGCAGGAAGCCGCCCCGCATCACGGTGTACGGGTGCAGCCGCCCCAGCAGCGGCCCGGCGGCCAGGTCGGCGGCGAGGGCGCCCACCCCGAACACGGCGACGGCCAGCCCGGTGGCGGCCGCGTCCATGCCCCCTTCGAGCAGCAGATGGGGGGCGAGGAAGGGGTACGCCATGGTGCCCGCGCGGAAGATCAGCGTGGTGGAGAACAGCGTCCGCAGGGGTGCGGGCAGTCCGGCCACCGTCCGCCAGGTCGTAGCGATCACGGTGCGTCCCGCGCTCCCGGCCGCTCGGCGAGCACGGCGCCGGGGTTGAACAGCCCCGCCGGGTCCAGCGCGTCCTTGACCGCCCGGTGGACACGCATGCCCACGGGCCCCACTTCCCGCTCCAGCCACTCCTGTTTGAGCTTGCCGACACCGTGTTCCCCCGTGATGGTGCCGCCGAGGGCGAGCGCCAGGGCCAGGATCGCGTCGAAGGCCTCGCGGGCGCGGGCGTACTCCTCGGGGCTCGCGCGGTCGTACAGCACGGTGGGGTGCATGTTGCCGTCCCCCGCGTGGCCCACGACCGCGACGGTCAGCCCCGCCCGCGCGCCGATCTCCGCGCAGCCGTCGACGAGATCGGCGATCCGGGTCCTGGGCACCGCCACGTCCTCGGTCATGCAGGCGCCCCGCGCCTCCAGGGCGGTCAGGCTCACCCGGCGGGCCCGCAGCAGCAGGGCGCCCTCCGCCGCGTCCCGGGTGGCGTGCGTGTACACCGCGCCCGCCTGCCGGAACAGCTTCTCCATCCGGTCGAGCTCGTCCTCGCCCGCCGCGCCGCCCGTGTCCGACTGGCAGAGCAGGAGCGCCTGGTCCCCGGCGCCCGCCAGTTCGGTGCGCAGGTACGCGGCCGACGCCCGCAGCGAGGTGGCGTCCATGATCTCCATGAGGGAGGGCACCAGCCCCGCCCGGACCACCCGGTTGACGCTCTCCCCGGCCGCCTTCACGGAGTCGAAGGCCGCGATGAGGGTGCCGGGCGCCTCGGGCAGCGGGCGCAGGGCCAGCGTGGCCCGGGTGATGACGCCGAGCGTGCCCTCGCTGCCGACCAGCAGCCGGGTGAGGTCGTAGCCCGCGACACCCTTGACGGTGCGGCGGCCGGTCCGCAGGAGGGAGCCGTCGGCGAGGACCGCCTCCAGGCCCAGGACGTAGTCGCCGGTGACCCCGTACTTCCCGCAGCACAGCCCGCCCGCGTTGGTCGCCAGATTGCCGCCGAGGGTGCAGGTGTCCAGGCTGGAGGGGTCCGGCGGGTAGAAGAGGCCCTGCGCGGCCGCGGCCGTCTTGAGGTCCTGGTTGACCACGCCCGGCTCCACCACCGCGAGCCGGTTGTCCGGGTCGAGTTCCACGATCCGGTTCATCCGGGCGGTGACCAGGACCACGCAGCCGTCGAGGGCGTTGGCGGCCCCGGTCAGCCCGGTCCCGGCGCCGCGCGTGACGACCGGGACACCGGCCCCGGCGCAGGCGCGTACACACGCCTGTACCTGCTCGGTCGTCGAGGGCATCACCACGGCGTACGGGCGTCCGTAGGGGGCCAGCGGCATCATGTCGTGGGCGTAACCGGCGGTGGCGGCGGGGTCGGTGAGCAGGTTCCCGGACCCCACCGCGCCGCGCAGGGCGTCCAGCAGCGCGGCCGTCATGCCTGCCCGCCGTCGGCCGGGGCGACAAGGATCGCCCGGGCGGGGCAGAGGTCGGCGGCCTCGTGGACGGCGTCCGCGAGGGCTTCGGCCGGGGCGGGATCGAGCAGCAGGACGATGCCGTCGGTGTCGTCCTGGTCGAAGACCTCCGGCGCGGACAGCACACAGTGACCGGCGCCGACGCAACGGCCGGTCTCCAGAGTGACCTTCATAGGGGGCGGCTCCTTGAGCGCGGTGCGGGGGACGGGCGGCGGGGGACGGGCGGCGGGGAGCCGGTCACCAGGTCACGGGCAGGGCGTGCACTCCGTAGACGGCCATGTCGGACTTGAAGCGGATCTCCTCCGCCGGTACCGCCACGCGCAGTGTCGGCATCCGGCGCGCCACGGCGGCGTAGACCTCCTGGAGCTCCACCCGGGCCAGCGACTGACCCATGCACTGGTGGGGCCCGTATCCGAACGCGAGATGGCCGTGCGCCCGGGCCCGGGGGTCGAACTCCTCCCCGGCGGTGAAGCGTTCCGGGTCCCGGTTCGCCACGTTGATCGCGGCGATCACGCCCTCCCCGGCCCGGACGAGGTGACCGCCGACCTCCACGTCCTCGACGGCGATCCGCCGGATGCCGCGCTGCACCACGGTGAGGTGGCGCAGCATCTCCTCGACCGTGTCGGCGAGCAGCCGGGGGTCCTCGTCGGAGCCGAGGGCCGCGAAGTGCCGGGGGTGGCGCAGGAGGGTCAGCACCCCCAGCGAGATCATGTTGGCGGTGGTGTCGTGGCCCGCGGTGAGCAACAGCAGGGCCATGGCGGCGAGTTGGCGGCGGTCCATCGTCCCGTCGGCCAGGTGCCGGGCCGCCGTCCGGCTGATGAAGTCGTCCTGGGGGCGCAGTTCGCGGGCGGCCACGAGGTCCTCCAGATAGTCCTGGAGGGCTTGGCGCGCGGCGGCGGCGCTGTCCGTGCTCCCGGCGACGAGGTTCATGGTGTGGGTCAGCTCCCGGAAGAGCTCACGGTCCTCGAAGGGCACCCCGAGGAACTCGCAGATGACGGTGAGCGCCACGGGCAGCGCCAGATCGGCGACCAGCTCGGCCTCGGTCCCCTTGGCCATCCGGTCCAGGCACTCCTCGGCCACCGCGCGCACGGCGGGGCGCCACAGCTCGGCCCGCCTGACGGTGAACTCGCCCAGCACCAGGCGCCGTACGGCATCGTGCCGGGGGTTGTCCATGACGAGCAGCGTCGGTTCCACGGAGGTCTCGGCCAGCGCGACGGCGCTGGAGAGCGGGTAGCCGGGGCGGCTCTTGTCGGCGCTGAAACGCGGGTCGGACAGGACCGTGCGGGCGTCCTCGTAGCGGGTGAACAGCCAGGGCCGCACCCCGTTCCACAGCGTCACCCGGGGCACGGAGCCCGCCTCGCGGACGTCCGTCACCTCCTGGGGCGGTGCGAAGGGGCACTGACGGGCCATGGGGTAGTGCGGGCCGACGGGGTCAGACATGACGGATGCTCCGGTCGAGGTTCTCCCACCAGCGGCCGACGAGCGCGTCGTCCAGGGCGGGCGGGGTGATGCCCAGGGCGTGCAGGGCGGCGAGGGTGGCGTCGTTACGGTGGTGGTCGCGGTGGTCGCGGTGGTCGCGGTGGTCGGCGGGGCGGCCCGGGGCCGGGCCGCCGAGCAGATCGCGCAGATGCTCGCGGTAGGCCAGCGCGGGCAGGGCCCGGCCCGCCGCCTCGGCCTCGTCCAGCCGGTGCAGCCAGCTCTCCAGCGGGACCGGCGGGGTCGTACGGCCGGTACGCCGGTCGTGTACGGAGACCAGCTCGGCCAGCGGGGTCCGGCGCGGGTGGTGCAGGTGGTGCACCGCCCCCGGCCGCCCGCCGGACCCCGCGAGGGCCACCAGGGCGCGCGCCATCGTGTCCACGGGGAGCGCGTCGGTGGCGAGGCGGGGGTCGTCGGGGTGGCAGCCGAGGAGGGCGGAGGTGATCAGCAGACGGCTGAGGAAGTCGTCCTCGCTGATCGTGCCCGTCGTGCTGCCGCCCGCCCGGCCGAGCCGGTAGATCCGGGCGTCGGCGCCCCGGCCGAGGGCCTGGACGACCAGCTGTTCCGCCGCCCACTTCCCGGCCGCGTAGCCGCGTCCGCGCGGGTGGCGTTCGTGGGCGGTCGAGGTGGCCTCGGTGATGGTGCGCGCGGACGCCCTGCCGTCGGCGAAGACGCTCTCGGTGAAGACGTTCTCGGTGAAGACGCCGAGGGTGGAGATGTGGTGGAAGCGGGCGGGGCGGCCCTCCGAGGCGATCCGCAGCAGTTCGGCGGTGCCGCCGACGTTGGCGGCCGCCAGATGCTGGAATCCGGACAGATGGTGCACCTGCGCGCCCAGGTGGAACACGGCGGCCGCCTCGCGCACCGCCGCCTCCCAGCGCGTCCCGGCGAGCCCCAGACCGGGCAGGGCCAGGTCGCCGGGGACCGGCACGATCCGTGGGTCGTCCGCGTCGGGGCGCAGCCCGTACCGGCGCAGGGCGGTGGCCAGGCGCCGACGCGCGGCGTCCGGGTCCGCCGCCCGGACCAGGCACAGGACCGGGCCGGTCGTACGCTCCAGCAGCTCGGCCAGCACATGGGCGCCGACGAAGCCGGTTCCGCCGGTCAGCAGCACGGTGTCGTGCGGGGCGGCGGGCTCGGGCAGCACGGTGAAGGCGACCGCCGGATCGAGCCGGGCGTCTTCGGGGCCGACCACGGGACCGGCCGTGACCGCCGCCGGTCCCGTCGCGTCCAGACGGCGGGCCACGCCCCGTACGGTCGGGGCGGCCAGGAAGTCGGGCACGGCGATCCGGACGCCGTACTCCCGCTCGATACGTCCGAGGAGACGGATGACGCGCAGCGAGTGCCCGCCGAGCGCGAAGAAGTCGTCCTCGGGCGAGCCCACCGGGCCGTCGAGGACCTCCTGCCACAAGGCGAGCAGCCGCCGCTCGGTCCCGTTCGCCGCACTGTGCGTGCCGCCGCCCGGTGGCAGGCCGCGGACTGCGGCCAGCCGGGCGCCGAGGGCCTTCCGGTCCGCCTTGCCGTGGCTCCCGGTCGGGACGGCGTCGACGGGGACGGCCAGGCGCGGCACCATATGGGCGGGCAGCAGCCGCGCCAGGTGCTCGCGCGCCTCCGCCGGGGTGGCATGGCCGACATAGCCGACGGCGAGTTCGCCCTCGGCCCCCGCACCGAGCAGGACCGCGACGGCCCGCCGGACCCCGGGATGCTCCGTCAACGCGGCCTCGATCTCGCCCAGTTCGACGCGGAAGCCGCGGATCTTGACCTGGTGGTCGAGGCGGCCGAGGTAGTCGATGCTCCCGTCGGGCAGCCGCCGTACCCGGTCGCCGGTCCGGTAGCAGCGGCCGGCCGGGCCGAGAGCGGGGTGGGTGGTGAACAGCCGCCGGGTCTGCTCGGGGTCGTTCCAGTAGCCGTCCCCCAGCCCCGCGCCCGCGAGCCACAGCTCTCCCGGCACTCCGGTGGCCGCGAGCCGTCCATGGCGGTCGACCACGTACGCGGCCGTGCCGGGCAGCGGGGTCCCCACCGGCACCCGGGCCAGGCGGTCCCGCGGCTCCGCCCGGTGGGTGGTGGCGAGGATGGCGGCCTCGGTGGGCCCGTATCCGTTCACCACGACCCGGTCCCGGGCGAAGTGCCGTGTGTCGTGGACGTCGGCGGGCTCCCCGGCGACGAGCAGCACCCGTACCCCGGCCAGGTCCGGCCGGTCCAGGGCGCGCAGGAGCGAGGGCACGGTCACCATGACCGTCACACCCGCGGTGCGCAGGGTGCGGGTCAGGGCGTGCCCGTCGGCGCGGGTGGCGTCGTCCGCGTACACGAGGGTGGCCCCGTGCACGAGCGGTGCGAACTGCTCGAAGGCGGCCACGTCGAAGCCGGGCGAGGTCAGTTGCAGCCAGACGTCGTCCTCGGTGAAGGGATGCCGGTCCAGGCACCCCAGGAGCGTGTTCACGACCGCCCGGTGGGGGACCGGGACACCCCGGGGGCGGCCGGTGCTGCCGGAGGTGTAGATGACGTACGCGGCCGAGCCGGGATCGACCGGAACGCCGGGGCGCGGGCCCGGCTCCCCGGCGGGCGCGGCGAGGGCGTCGATGGCGGGCGCGGTGAGGGCGTCGATGTCCAGGATCGGTGGTACGGAGTCCGGCGCCGGTGGTACGGAGTCCGGGACCGGTGGTACGTCTCCGTCCGGCGGTGCGGACGGCCGGTCGGAGACGCGCCGGGCCAGCGTGTCGGAGAGCTCCTTGCCGCACACCAGCGCCACGGCCCCGGAGTCCTCGACGCAGTGCCGCAACCGCTCGGCCGGGTACGCGGGATCGAGCGGCACATAGGCGGCACCGGTTCTGAGTACGCCGAGGAGGGCCGTGACGAGGAGAGGGGAGCGCTCCAGGCAGACGGCGACCCGGTCGCCGGGCCCGATGCCCCGGGCGGAGAGCCGGGCGGCCACGGTGCCGGTGAGCCGGTCGAGTTCGGCGTAGGTGAGGCTGGAGTGGGCGTCGGCCACGGCGGTCCTGTGGGGCCGGGCGGCGGCCTGCCGGGCGACGAGCGCGGGGAGAGTGGTCTCCGTTCCGGCGGGGGGCGGCTCCGGGGCGCGGAGCAGCCGCTCGTACTCCCCGGGCTCGAACAGCTCGACGTCCCGCAGCGGCGGATCGCCGTCCGCCAGCCGGTCCAGTACGGCGACCAGCTGACCCGCCAGCCGGTGCGCCGTGGCACGGCTGTAGAGATCGGTGCTGAACTCGACCTCCACATCGAGCCCACCGTCCGACTCGTCCGACTCGTGGAAGGAGAAGGCGAGTTCGAAGGTGGCGGTGGTACGGTCCCGGGCCGTCCAGGGGGTGGCCCGCGCGCCGTCGAGGTCCAGCGCTCCCGGCGGGCGCTGCCGGTAGTTGACGACGGCCTGGAACGGCACCGCCGCACGGGCCGCGGTGGCCGGGGCCAGCTCCCGCCCCACCGCCTGGAACGGCACGTCCTGGTGGCGCAGCGCCTCGGCGGTGGCGGCCCGGATACCGGCCAGCAGCGCGCCGACGGACGTACCGGCGTCCGCCTCGACGCGTACGGGCAGCAGGTTGACGAAGCAGCCGACGAGGTCCTGGGTCCCCGCCCGGTCCCGCCCGGCGGCGAGGGTGCCCAGGCACAGGGCGTCCCGTTCGGAGTGGGCCGCGAGGACGGTGTAGACACCCGCGAGACAGAACATGTACGGGCTGACGCCGTGCCGACGGGCGGCCTCGGCCTGCCGTGCCATCTGCCGACGGCCGATGCGCAGCCGCACCCGGTCGCCCGCTCCGCTGAGGACGGCGGGCCGGGGACGGTCGGTGACGAGGTCCAGCGCGGCGGCCTCGCCCGCGAGCGCGGAACGCCAGAAGTCCGTTGCGGCGGCGAGGCGTTCGGGGCGGGGCGCGAGGGAGTGGCGCAGGTGGTCCGGGTAGGGCAGCGGCAGGGGTGGCAGGCCGTCGGTTTCCGGGTCCCGGTACAGGACGGAGAGCTCGGCGAGGAAGACGTCCAGGGACCAGTCGTCGGCGATGGCGTGGTGGACGGCGAAGTGGACGAGCGTACGGGACGGGCCGAGCGTGAGCACGAGGGTGCGCAGGAGGGGGGTACGGCCGTCGGCGTCCGGGCCCGCGGCGATCTGCTCGGCGACCAACTCCCGGGCCCGGGCCTCCTGGTCGGCAGCCGGGCCGGTGGTGGGATCGGTGTGGTGGGGTGCCGAGCCTGGGGTGGCGGTGAGGTCGATGTGGCGCAGTGCCGTACCCGGGTCGGCGGTGAGGTTCTGCCGCCAGCCGTCCGCGTCACGCCGTACGACGGTCCTCAGGGCGCCCTGCCGCCGCCCCAGGCGGGTCAGGGCCGCCCGTAGCCTGGGCAGGTGCAGCGGTCCCCGGACGAGGAACCCGCGCCCGATGACGTAACGCTCCCTGCTCTCCGCGGCCTCCTGCTCGAACCAGATCCCCTCCTGGCCGGGCGTCAGCCGCAGCCATGCGGTGTCCTCGTGCGGGAGCGCCGCCGGTGCCGGAACCCCGGCGGTGGCGGCGGCCACGCGGTCCGCGAAGGCACGGACCGTGGGCGCCCGGAAGAGGTCCGCGACCGTGAGGCTGACGCCCTCGTCGCGCTCGATGCGGGCGAGGACGGCCATGGCGGCCAGGGAGTCGCCGCCCACGGCGAAGAAGTCGGTGTCCGGGCCGACGGGGCGGCCGAGGACGGCCTGCCAGTGGGCGGCGAGGGGGCGGAGGGCGGCGGTCGTGGCTTCAGCGCTCTCCGCTTCGGCTTTCCTTGCTCCGGCCGTCTGAGGATCGGCTGTCCGGGAACCGGCTGTCCGGGCATGGGCTGTCCGTTCATCGGCTTCCGGACGGGCGCCCCCGGCCTCGGGCCCGGGCCCGAGCCCGGCTCCGGTGCCACCCCCGGCTCCGGCGCCGGAGCCCGTGTCCACCGAGCCGGACCCCGCCGCACCGTGCCTTGCCGCGCCGGAACCCGCCGTACCGGAACCCACGGCCCCGCCCCCCACCCCCCGGGACGCGTACACGGCGAGCATCCGGCGGTCCGTCTTGCCGTTGGCGGTGGCCGGGAGCACCGGCAGCACGGTGACGGTCGCCGGGACCGCCGGGGACGGCAGCATCGCGGCGATGTGGTCGAGGAGCGCCCGCTCATCGGCCTCGGGGTCCGGCGTCAGGACCACGAACGCGGCCAGTCGACGGCTTCCGGGGGCGCCGTACGGGACGACCGCCGCCTCGCCGACCGCCGGGTGCGTGAGCAACGCCCGTTCCGCCTCGGCGGGTTCGACACGGTGACCGCGGATCTTGACCTGGTCGTCGAAGCGCCCGAGGAAGGCCAGCGCCCCATCGGGCAGCAACCGCACCCGGTCGCCCGTCAGATACGCGGCACGGTCCGGCCGCCCCGGCTCGGGAACGAAGCGTTCGGCGGTCAGCCGCCCCTGCCCCCGGTACCGCCGGGCGACGCCGGTACCGCCGACGCAGAGTTCCCCCTCCTCGCCCGGCGCCGCCACGGTCCGGTCCGGGCGCAGGACGTGTGCGGTGGCCCCGGCGAAGGGGCGGCCGATGGGTACGTCGTCCCGCCATTCGGCCTCGTACGCCTGGGGCTTGTCCAGCACCTGCCAGCAGGCGTAGACCGTGGTCTCCGTGGGGCCGTAACCGTTGACGACCCGGCAGCCGGGCAGCTCGCGCAGCGCGGTCCGTACCGCTTCCGCGTCCGCCCGGTCCCCGCCCGAGACGAACAGCCGTAGCCCGCGCAGATCGGCGGTGATGTGCTCCGTCGCCAGCCGGAACAGCGGCGCGGCCAGCCGCAGTACGGTCACGCCGTGCCGGGCGCACTCCCGGCCGATGTCGTACACGCCCGGCCGGACCGCTTCCGGCAGCACCAGGCGGGCGCCGTTGAGCAGGGCTCCCCAGATCTCGAAGACGGAGGGGTCCACGTGCAGCGGGGCGAGCTGGAGGACGGTGTCGCCGGGACCGAGCGCGGCCTCGGGGGCGTGCGCCAGATCGAGCACCGAATGGTGCTCCACCTCCACGCCCTTGGGCGCTCCGGTGCTGCCCGAGGTGTGCATCACGTACGCGAGGGAACGCGGCCCCTGCCCGGCGGGCGCGCCCGGGGCGGACGGCGGCGGCTCGCCGAGGCCGGGCGGGCGCTCCTCGACCGGCAGGACCGTGACGTACGGCGGCAGTACGGCACGCAGTCGACCGGCATCGCCCGGCGCGGCGAAGACCGTGCGGACGCCGCTGTCGCCGACGAGCCCGCGGAGGCGTGCCTCGGGCGCCTCGGGGTCCAGCGGTACGTACGCGCCCCCGGCCAGCACCGTGCCGAGCACGGCGGCGACCGTGCCGGGCGAACGGTGGGCGCAGATCCCGACGGGCTCCTCGGCCGTCAGCGCGCCGAGGCGGCCTGCGGCCGACGCGGCGCGGGCGGCCAGCTCGCCGTAACCGATGCTCAGCCCGCCCTGGACCAGGGCCGTGCGGTGCGCATGGGCGCGGGCGGCGGCGGTGAAGGCCGCGCCGAGCGTGGTGGCGGGAGCGTTCACGGGGCCGGGGTCCCCTCCTGCGGGCCGCGCTCCAGGGCCTCGACGACGCGGGCGGTGTCGTAGAGGTCGAGGTAGCGGGATATGAGCCCGTCGCGGACGGTGAAGACGTTCATCCACTGCGCCTCGTAGCGCGCGTCGTTGGCCAGCACCCTCGTCCGGCTCACCCCGAGCACCACCACCCGGTCCCCGGCGTCGAGGTAGTCGTACGCGTCGCACTCCTGGACCTCGATCAGCTCGCGGACGATGCCGAAGAACGCGCGGAACCCCTCGACGCCCCGGTAGGTGCCCGCCCAGGGGAGCGAGGCGGGCCCGTGGTAGACCCACTCGAAGTCGGGGGCGAGCAGCGGCTCGATGTCGGCCAGCCGCCCCTCCTCGAACAACTGGAAGAAGCGGCGGACCACTTCGACGCTCTGCGCGCTCATGTCGTGCTCCTCTGGTCGGTGGCGGGCACGTCGGTGACGGGCGGGTCGGTGACGGGCGGTTCGGTGACGGCCGGGTCAGTGGCGGGTGCGTCGGCGGTTGGCGCGTCGATGGCGCGGTCGTGCGCGGGGACGCCGCGCTCGGCGGTACGGAGGGGAAGGAGCCGGGACAGCCGCTGCCCGAGCCCGAAGGCCGCGGCCTGCGCCAGGAGTCGTACGGGCCCGGTGCGGGACAGCCGCCGGGCGCCGCGCATCACCTGCCCGATCTCGCGTTCGGTGGCGGTCAGCGGCAGCAGGAAGACGTCGTAGACCACGAAGGCCCGGGCGCGGGTGATCCACCAGAGGATCAGCGCGTACGTCATACGCTCGCCCTCCGGGTCCACGAACCGGCCCAGCACCCCGGGCACGCGCGGTTCGAGCCGTCCCAGGAGCCCTTCGGCGAAGCGGCGGCCGACCACACCGCGCGGGCCGGTGTCCAGGGCGGCGATCCCTTCGCCCACCACGTCCGAGAGGGCGGCCACCCGCTCGGGGAGCCCGAGCGCGTCGACCTGCGCGACGGCCTGGAGGGCGAAGTGCGCGCCCAGCCCGTGGGCGTGGTGGGTGCGCAACTCCTCGACCAGGAGCGGATTGGCCCGCCGGGCGGCCGCGTACACCTCCTGGGAGACCAGCGCGGCGCCGGTCGGGAAACAGCCGTAACTCAGGGCCTTGGACAGGCTCATGAGATCGATGTGCGGCAGCCGTCCGTGGTGGGCGAAACGGGTGCCGCAGCGGTAGTACGACGTGAGGACCTCGTCCACGCCGATCAGATAGCCGTGTGCGTCCCGGCCCTCGGTGACGGCGTCCAGAAGGGTGCCGGGGATCGGGCCGTAGGCGTCGGAACTGCCGTGCACCAGCTCGATCCACACGAGCCCGACGTCACCGCCCGCCACCTCCTTGCGGAACTCGTCCGCCGCGTGCGGGGTGAAGGGGTCGATGTAGCGGATGTCGTCGTAGAGGGGGCCGAAGGGCGCCCGGGTGCGGTCGGCGGCGGTGGCGAGCAGCGATACGAGGGTCTTGCCGCCGTAGTTGTGCTTGAAGACGATGATGCGGCGCTGCCGGGGGCGGGCGAGCCGGGCCAGGGTGATCGAGCTCTCCACGGCGGAGGCCCCGCTGACGGCCGGGAAGGCGTGGGGCAGTCCGGTCTCCTTGGCCAGGATCTCCTCCAGCTCGCGGACATGGTCCCGGGCGGGGTCGTGGCCGCGTACGACATCGGTCAGTGCGTCCGTCGGGTTGTGGCCCGCCACGCCGAGCCCCGCCCCGCAGAGCCCGTCGACCAGTTCGAGTTCGCGGCCGGAGTCGAGGCGGACGGTGAGACGGGAGCCCTGGGCACGGACGACGTTCAGCGCCCCGTGGAGCTTGCGCTGCATACGGGCCGCCATGGGGTTGACATGGCGGGCGTAGAGGTCGAGGGCGGCCTGCCGGTCGGCGGCGGCCGCAGTCAGTTCGCGGTGTACGGGGCCCGTGCGCTCCCAGCGGGGTGACAGCCGGGCGATGACCGCGCGCATGGCGAGGGTGTTGCCGCCATAGGTGTTGGAGTGCAGGAAGCCGGTCTGCGGTGTGGACCACGGGGCGAACATGTCCGCGCTGCCGGTGAACGCCCCGAAGGGGACCTCCCGGCCGGTCAGGGGCTCCCCGAGGACGACGAGGTCGGGACGGAGGGCGGTCACGGCGGGGTGGGCCGGTGTGTGGTCGGGGCCGATGTCGCTGAGGTCCAGCGCGACCCGCGCACCGGCCGACCGGGCCGCGCGGGCCAGCTCCGCGACCTCCGCCAAGGTGTTCGCGTCAAGCCGCTCGGGGGCGCGTACGAGAAGGCCGCACACGGCGGTACCGGTCAGGGCCGCGCGTGCGGAGGCCACGGTGGTGTGGGCCAGGAGGCCGGGGGCGAGGGCGCGTTCGGGGCCCTCGCCGAGCGGGTCGGCGCGGCGGGTGAGGGTGCCGTCGGGGTCGAGGACCAGGACGCGGCCACGGTGGGTGGCGGCAGTCGCGGCGGCACGGTGGCGCAGCAGCTTCACCGCACCGTGCAGGGCCTCGTAACGGGAGTTGGCGAAGAAGCTGCGGTAGCGGGTGCCGGGCGGCGCGGCGGCCAGCTCGCGGACGAACTCGCTGATGAGACAGCCCGCTTGGGCCGCCTCGGTCGTGACGAACCAGGACGGCATCGCGAAGACCGGCCGCTTCTTCGCGATGAGGTCGGCCAGGATGCCGAGGGTCTGCGGGCCGGCCGGTCGCAGGTGCGGCTCGGGCCCGCGTACGGCAGGGGGGTTCCGGTGCATGACGCCATCTCGCTCGTGGGGAGGGCTCCCGGCGGCAGTTGACGACGCGGGAGGCAGGAGGGCGAGGGGCGGGCGGCGGGAGGGCGCGCTGTCAGGTACGCGCTCCCGCCGCCCGCGTTCTCAGGAGGCCAGGACGCGTCGCGCGTCGGCCTTGCCGCCGTCCCAGTGGAGGGAGACGGGGGTGGTGGACGGTGCCTCCGGGGTGGCCAGCCACCCCAGGAGCGCACCGTCGCGGGTGACGGCCACGGCGGCGGAGCCCGCGGGGAGGTCGAGCGTCCAGGCGCCGTCGTCGCCGGTGACCCGGTCGTCACCGTCGGTGGGGTTGAAGGCGCCGATGAAGCGGACGCCTGCGGGGCCGGTGCGGCTCAGGACACTTGCCCGGCGGTGCGCCGTCGTCCAGCGCGGCTGCCCGTCCGGCGCCGGGAGTCCTGCGGTGAAGGAGGCGACGAATTCGGCCACCGCTCCTTCGGCCGGGGCTCCGGCCACGACCGCCAACTCGTCGGCGGCCTTGGCGACTTCCCCGCCTTCCGTGGCTGCCCCGCCTTCCGTGGCTGCCTTGCCTTCCGAGGTCTCCCCGCCTTCCCCGGCCCGCTCGCCCTTCGCGGCCTCGCCGCCCTTCGCGTCCCCGTCCTCGGAACGCCCGGCGCGCAGCACCGCCACGGGCAGCTGTCCGCCGCCGTCCGGGGCCTCGGCAGGACCTTCGTCCAGCCAGCCCAGGCCGATCAGCCGTCCGGATTCGGCCAGTTGCCGCTGTACGGAGTCGGCGAGCTCGGCCAGGGCCGTGCGGCCGGTGCGCTGCCAGGCGCCGGCCTCGGGCAGCGCCCGGTCGACGAGGACCACCGCGTCGCGGTCGAGGGTGCTGGTGAGCAGCGCGTCGCCGAAGCGGTCGAGGAACGCGGCCAGCAGCCGCAGCCCCTCCGCGTTGGCCTGGTGGGTGCCGCCCTCGGCCAGCGGGGCTCCCGGGCTGTACGGCGGGGCGTGGAGGGCCGGGTCCACGCCGTCGGCGCGCATCCCGTCGTGGTCCATGTCCACCAGGGGGCCCCAGTTGGCCGTCGCGCACGCGGTGTAGACGCTGACGGTGCCGGAGCCCAGGAGCAGGGCCAGCAGCGCGTTGAACACCGGGGTGGCGGGCCGGGCGAAGGAGGCGTCGGTCCAGGTGAACCCCCAGTTGGCCTCGACCACATCCGTACCGCCGAGCAGGATCCCGGCCAGGTGGGAGCCGAACGCGCCGGTGTCACGGGCCGGGTTGCCGACCCACTCGGTGTGGCCGATCAGATGCCCGGAGCCCTGGATGGCGTGCTGCCGGGCGGCCCAGGCGTCGAACGCCGCACCGGGGGAGGAAAGACCGGCGAGCGGTACGTTGGCCAGCCGGGCGGGGCCCTCGGGGAAGAGCGCCGACATGCCGTCCCACATCCCGACGATGGCGTGGCCGCACCACTGGGACCACAGCAGCCGTTGGGCGTCGCTCCACCGGCCGACGTCCGCGGTGGCCTGGGCGGCCTCGTCGGGCAGGCCGCGTCCGGTCAGCCAGCGGGCGAAGGACTCGCGGGCGGCCGGTGAAGCGTCCTGGGCGTCCACGGGGAGGTGGGCGTCCCCGGCGGTGCCCTCGTTGCCGAGCTGGAGGGCGACGACCGGGCCGCGCGGTGCGGCGGCCCCGGCCACCACCTCGTCGGCCACGGCACGCAGCCAGACCTCGGTCTCCTTGCGCACCTCCGGGTCGAGGAGGCTCGGCAGCGGCTTGCCCTGGGAGGTGAGCACGCTGCCGTCCAGGCCCCGGTACGCGGTGTACGGGGGCTCGCAGAGCCGGTCGGGGAGCCCGCCGAGCTGGACCTCGGCGTGGATGAAGGGGCCCGGCTTGAGGAGAACGCCCAGCCCGGCCCGGGCGGCCAGCTCCAGCAGGCCGACCACATCGCGCTGCGGGTCGGTCCGGCCGGTGAAGTCGAAGGAGCGCCCGGCGCCCTCGCCGATCTCGTGGAAGCGCCAGGGGAGGTAGCAGGAGACCACGTCGACACCGAGGCGCCGCAACTCTCCCAGATCGGCGGACCAGTTGGCGGGATCCGCACGGTAGTACGGGTATTCGCCGACGATCACGGGCCGGGAGGAGCCGGGGACCAGGGCCTGTGCCAGGCCGGTGTGGGGGGACTGTTTCACGCTTCGGCCCCCGAGCGCGGCGGTACGAGGACGACCTTCAGCGCGGTGTACTCGGCGCCCGGGACGGCGGCGAGCGCCTTGAACGCCTCCTCGTGGTCGGCCAGGTCGAAGTGGTGGGTGACCACCCGCTCCAGCGGAAGCCGCCGGGCCAGCTCCACGGCCTTGGGGAAGATCATGCTGTTGTAGTCCCCGGCGCCGATGATCTGGAGCCCGCGCTGAAGGAGGGTCAGCGGGCGCACGGTGGCGGAGGCGTTGTCGTTGAAGCCCATGACGACCACGCGCCCGCGCAGCGCCGCATAGCCGATGCTCTGCTCCAGAAGGTTGCCGACGGAGTCGACGACCAGGTCGCCGCTCTCGGCGAGAGCGGGGTCCTCCGGGGTGTGCAGGGTGACGCGGCCCCCGAACTCCGGGGCCTCGAACACCTCGCTGCCCAGCTTCCGGCGGACCTGGTCCGGCTCGACGAGCAGCACCCGGGCCCCGTACAGCTGCGCGGCCATGGCGGTGACGACGCCCATGGGGCCGCCGCCGACGACGACCACGGTCTCCCCGGCGGCCAGCCGGCCGGCCTCGATGTTGTTGAGGGCGCAGGCGAGGGGTTCGACGACCACGGCCCGGTCGAAGCTCATGCCCTCGGGTATCGCGTGGCAGAAGAGCTCGGGGAGGCGGATGAACTCCGCGAAGGAGCCGTCGTAGTCCAGGCCGACCTCGGTGCCGGCCTTGCGGCCGCAGAAGTTCCAGTGCCCCTCCAGACAGGTGGGGCAGTTGCCGCAGTACAGGGTGGGGTTGACGATGACCCGGTCACCGACGGCGAAGCGGGTGACCCCGGCGCCGACGGAGTCGACGACCCCCACGGCCTCATGGCCCATCACCACACCGGTGTCGGCGGGGAACTTGCCCACGAGCACACTGCGGTCGGTGCCGCAGATCCCGCTCTGCGCCACGCGGATGATGACGTCGTCCGCGGCGCGGGGCTCGGGCTTGGGGTGCTCGACGAGGGCGAGCGTGCGGTCGGCGGTGAGCGTCAGGGCCTTCATGATGCCTCCGTTGCGGCCGCGGGGGTGGAGCGGCCGAGGTCCCAGCGGATCGATTCGAGGAGCTGCTTGTGGAGCTCGGGGGTGGCCGCGGCGATGCACGACTTCTGGTTCATCGGGCCGAGGTCCACGAGGGAGGTGGTGCCGAGCTCGTCCCCGTAGGCGTCGGTGATGACCACCCCGGCCAGCCGGGCCAGGTAGACGACGGCGGCGATGTCGTACGGGAACAGGTGCAGGATCGACCCGCGCCCCACCCTCAGGAACTCCTCCTCGGTGTCCGGCCAGTCCCGCAGGACGCGGTTGCCGATGTCGACGTAGGCGTCGAGCTGGCCGGTGATGATCCGGGAGATGGAGAAGGTGCTGCTGTTGAAGACGAAGATCCCGCCCGTGTTGGCGGACCGGTCCACGAGGTGGTCGTAGGCCTCGGCCATCAGGCGCATCGGGTGGCCGTTGAACTCGATCGACCAGAACATCCGGGTCAGATCGGTGGTCCGGCTCAGGCGGGGGACCGGCGTGGTGAAGCCGCTGCTGCTCAGACCCTCCGTGTCGTCCCCGTAGATCCACGCGCCGCTCTTGATCTCCAGCAGACACGCGGCGTTGACGTCGGCGAGGGTGGGCGCGCCGTCGCCGTAGGGGGCGGCGGCGATGGAGACCATGCCCATCTCCAGACCGGCCGACGTGGGGCGGGTGCCGTCGATCGGGTCGACGACGAGCAGGAGCTGCGGGTCGGGAGCCAGCTCGACGTACGACCCGTCCTCGGTGTACAGGGCCAGGGGTACGTCGGCGTGGGCGCGCAGGTAGTCCAGTACGGCCTGCTCCGCCACCTCGTCGACGTCGAACTGCGCGTCGCCGCCGGGGGAGTCGCCGTGGACCTGGCGGACCTGGCCGCGGTCCGCGTAGGCCAGCAGCTCGGAGCGGACGTGCTCGCCGAGCGAGGTGAGGAGCTGCTTCATCGTGTTCGGTGCGCTCATCGGGCCAGCTCCGCGAGGAAGAGGTTCTCCAGCTTGTCGCAGATCTCCTCGGCCTGGTCCATGGTGAGGATCAGCGGCGGACGGATCTTGAGGACGTTGCCGTACCCGTAGCGCGAGGTGCGCAGGATCAGGCCGTGTTCCATGGCTTTCTCCGCCAGATGGTTGGTGAGCTTCACGGCCGGTTTGCCGTCCGGCTCGGCGATCTCGAACCCGATCATGAGGCCGACGCCCCGGACATCCACGATGGCCTGATAGCGGCGCTTCATGTCGGCAAGGCGTTCCATGATGTAGTTGCCGGTTCGGGTGACGTTCGCCAGGAATTCCGGCTGACGGATGATATCGAGAGTGACATTTGCCGCCGCGGCCGCGAGGAGATTCGAACCGTACGTGAAGGAGTGGTGATTCGCCGGAAGGCCGGAGAGCCGGTCATTGGTGATGATCGCGGCGACCTGGGCGCCCGATCCGCCGAGCCCCTTGGCCGTGGTGATGGCATCCGGCTCGACACCGAAGTGCTGGGCCGCGAACATATGGCCGGTTCGGCCTATCCCTGTCTGGATCTCGTCGAAAATCAGGGCGATGTTCTGCTCGTCGCAGAAGGCCCGGAGTTTTTGCATATAGCCGTCGGGCGGCACGATATTGCCACCGTTGCCGGAAATCGGCTCGATCAGGACGGCGGCGACACGGCCGGAACTCGCGTAGTCGACGAAATCCTCCAGACGATCCACACACATCGTCCCGCAGGTCTCCTTCTGCTGCCCGTAGAAGCAGCGGAAGCAGTACGGGTCGGGCACCTGGAGGCTGCCGGGGAAGAGGTTGGGAAACGGCTCGCGGCGGAAGGAGTTGCCCGACATCGAGGTCATCATCATCGTCTGGCCGACATGGCTGCGGAACAGGGTGATGACGTCCGACTTACCGGTCGCCAGCTGGGCCATCTTGATGGCGCCCTCGTTCGCGGCCGAGCCGCCGGACACCTTGGGATGCACCTTGGTCAGGTTCTCGGGGGAGACCTCCACCAGCCGCTGGACCAGGCCGTTGATCGGATCGCTCTGGTACGAGGAGGTCAGGTGGACCAGCTTGTCCAGCTGGTCCTTCATGGCACCTATGACCGCCGGGTGGGAGTAACCGAGGCTCAGATTGAAGGTCGCCGAGGCGCAGTCGAGAAAACGTCTGCCGTCCTCGTCGTAGAGGTAGACGCCCTCGCCGCGGTCCATCTTTCGGGTGCTGACGGGGTAATATATGTGGTCGGTAACGTCTTTGATATCCATCTGTCCCTCTTATACGGGTCACGTAAAACGTCGAGATACGGACGTAAAGCCACGTACGTCACGTCCAGGGCAATGGAAGGCGATACGCCTCGATGCCGTATGGGAGCGGTCCAGATTTCTCACCCTGTGCGCCGGGGAGTTTATCGGTGACGGCCTGCTCACTCATACGAACACACTTCCAACCGGCTTGACAAGAGGGATCTTGGGCGACGAATGCAATCTGGCCGACATTCGTGGAGGGCTTCGGTGTCCGCCGTGAAAATCGGGAATGACTAACCGAAAAAGGCCAGGGCGGCGGCGGAGGAAGCCCGGGAATCGGCGACGGCCGCCGAGGCCCGGGCCACGAGTGTGCCGGTGGCCCCGAGCGAGGCCACCGCCCCCGCGGTACGTTGCTCCGCCCCGGCCGCCGTCAGACCGGGCCACCCCACGGCGTGCAGCCCGGAAGCCGTCAGCAGGGCTCCCGCGGCGACCGCCGGAAGCCGCTCGGCCGTCGGCTCCCGCACCGCCTCCCGTACCTGACGCAGCGCCAGGCCCGGGGCGGTGCCGCTCGCGCGGAGGGCCGGCCCCGGGTGCAGCCGTGCCAGCGCCCAGGGGCCCAGGCGCTCCACCCAGTGGGCCGGGCCCCGTTGCCGGGATGCGCGGCCGATCCGTGCCAGGGCCTCGTCCAGCGCCGCGTCGCCCGTGCCGCCGGGTCCGGTCACCCGGACCCGGTCCGTGTACAGTTCCAGCCGGCCGGCCAGCGCGCCCTGGAGCAGGAGCGCGCCCGCGAGGCCGCGCCCGGTCTCGATCTCCCGGCGCGTTGGCGGGAAACAGCCCTGTGCGGCGGCGCAGAGCGCGAGGAGTAACGGTATGCCCGTCACCGCGGCCCGGCCCGCAGCGTGGTGGGCAGGGCGGCCTCCAGCTCGGCGGGGGAGGTGAACAGATGCCCCTGAAGGCCCAGTTCCCGCGCGGCCCGGACGTTCTCGGCCCGGTCGTCGACGAACAGGATCTCCTCGGGGGGCAGCCCCAGCTCCCGGACGCACCACTGGTAGGCGGCCGGGTCGGGCTTGGCGCTGCCGATGCGGCAGGAGAAGCCGACCACCGAGAAGTGCTCCAGCCACGGCTGGCTGGTTTCGTACCGGACGGCCAGTTCCTCGGGGATGTTGGAGAGCAGACC
Organism: Streptomyces sp. NPDC059452; assembly: GCF_042750035.1. Classification (NCBI taxonomy): domain Bacteria; kingdom Bacillati; phylum Actinomycetota; class Actinomycetes; order Kitasatosporales; family Streptomycetaceae; genus Streptomyces; species Streptomyces sp. NPDC059452. The sequence continues at coordinate 7,970 of NZ_JBHYVE010000017.1, read as the reverse complement.
GCAGGTGACCCCCCGGCCGGCGAGGCCGGAGAGCAGGTCGACGCTGCGCTGGTCGATCTCGCTCCAACTGGCCAGGTCGGCGGCGATCAGGGCATCGGACAGACGCGTGTCGAACGGGATGTCCAGCGCGGCGCAGACGCCCTTCCAGTACGCGGGACCGGTCACGTCGCCGCGGTCGTAAGGGGCGCGCTGGGACCAGTACGCCTCCCAGAACCGGTCCCGGTCGCCGCCGGCCGTGCGTTCCAGCACGGCCTGCAACTCGGGTGACTGGACGCGCGCTATGACGCCGAACATGTCGAAGAGTACGGCTTTCATGCCTCAGGCTCCTTTGGTCGCGGGGGCGCTCGTCGGCTCCGCCTCCAGCGGGCGGAAGACGCCGTTGGGGTCGGGCGCGTTCTTGCGCAGCCACAGGCTCAGCGCCACACAGGCCGCGGCGAGCCCGAACAGCACCAGCGGCAGCGCCTTGACGCCCAGGTTGTCGATCGCCCCGCCGAGCAGCGGCGGGAAGGCCACGCCGCCGATCATCGAGGCGGCGATCACATAGGCACCGGCGGCCGCCACGCTGGGCACGGCGCGGTTCAGCCAGGGCAGGCAGGTGGGGAAGATGGGCGCGATCATCAGTCCGACACCGCAGTAGGCGTACGGGGCGAGCCCCGGGATGGTCGCCAGGAGCAGGAAGCCCGCCATACCGACGCAGCAGACGATCAGGATGGCCGGCGCGGAGAAGCGCAGGCTGAGCGGGGCGGCGATGAACCGGCCGATGGTCATGGCGGCCCAGTACGCCGATGTCGCCGTGGCCGCGGTGGCGGCGCCGTAACCCACCGCTTCGAGGTGCGTGGGCTCCCAGCCGCCGACGCCGGTCTCGATGGCTACGTGCAGCACGTAGATGCCGATGAACATGATGATGATGGGAAGGACCCGGGCCCCGCTCTTCGCGGAGCCTTCCGCGACGACCGGTGCGGGCTCCTTGGCGGCCACCCCGCCCAGGGTGAACAGGATGAGCACGCACACCACCCCGATGCCGAGGAAGATCGCCGGGTAGTTCGCCGCGCCGAGCCAGCCGATCAGGGCGGGACCGGCGATGGCGCCGACTCCGAAGTGGCCGTTGAGCAGGTTGAGCATGGCGGTACTACGGCGGCCGAAGCCGATGGCGAAGAGCTGGTTCAGGCCGTAGTCGATGCCGCCGAAGCCCAGGCCGATGACGAAGGTGCCGGTCAGGGCGAGGATCCAGCTCGGCGAGAACGCGAAACCGGCCGCGCCGACCGCCATGAGCACGTACGAGCCGCCGAGCAGCACGCGGTTGTTCAGGCGCCCCCGCAGCACGTGATAGATCAGCACACCCAGGAGGGCGCCGATGAAGTGCGCGCTGAGACTCAGCCCGGCCACGGCCGGGCTGAGGTCGTACTCGTCGCGCAGCGCCGGGATCGCCGGACCGTAGAGCGCCTGCAGCGCCCCGATCACCACGAACGCCACGCACGAGGCGATGACCGCGACGGTGGTGAGGAGCGGCTTTCCCGCGTCCGGCAGGTCGGCCTTGGTGGTTGCGGCCATCGGTCCCCTCATCGTTTCATCATTGACTGTTAAACGAACATGATCGACGTGCGAAACATGGGCGTATTCACACAGCGGCTGAACACTACTCACTGCAACCGTTCGTTTCAACAGTCCTGATGTGCGTACGCTCACGATGGCGCATTTCTGTGCTACAAGCAGACGCATGAACGTCATGGAGAGACACAAGTTCGTCGTGGACCTGCTGATGAAGGAGAACCGGGCGACCGTGGCCGAGCTGGCCCGTGCCGCCGGGGCGTCCGAGATGACCATCCGCCGGGACCTGGAGGTCCTGGAGTCCCGGGGCGCGCTGCGCCGGGTGCGGGGAGGTGCGCTGAGCAACCTGCCCGGCGGCGTCGAGCCGCCGTACGCCATTCGTGCGATGTCCGGCGGGGAGGCCAAGGAGCGGCTCGCCCGCACGGTGGTCGAGCTGCTGACCGACGGCGAGACGGTCGCCCTGGACACCGGCACGACGGCCGTCGCCATCGCCAAGGCCATGGCAGGCCGCCAGCTGACGGTCGCCCCGCTCTCCCTGCACGCCGCCTTCGCCCTCTCCGGGCACTCCGGTGTCCAACTGCTGATGCCGGGCGGGCGGGTGCGCCCGGAGGAGCTCTCCTTCTACGGCCACACCCCGGTCCAGACGCTTGAGGACCTGTGCTTCGACACGTTCATCCTGGGCTGCTGCGGCGTCGACCCGGCCCAGGGCGCCACCGCCTACAACCTGGACGACGTACAGGTGAAGCGTGCCGCCGTGAAGGCGGCACAGCGGGTGATCCTCGTCGCGACCGCCGACAAACTCGGCCGTACGGCGCTCGGCCGCATCTGCCCGATGGACCAGATCGCCCTCATCGTCACGGACGCCCCCGACGACTCCTCGGTGGTCCAGGAGCTGCGCGACCAGGGGGTCGAGGTGGTACGCCCGACGGACGAATGAGCCGGACGAATGAGCCGGACGGACGAACGGGGCGGACGAACGGGACGGACGGACGAACGGGGCGGACGTACGGGACGGACGCCGGGTGTCACGTTCCGTACGGGCCGGGCGCTTGTCGAACCCGGCCGGTCCGCCGGAGGCGGAGGGCGGCGTGGGCCGAGGTGAGGCGTTCGGACTCGGTGCGGTCCGGGGTCCGGTCGGCCGTGACGTCGTCGGCCCAGGCGAGCAGGCGGTGCAGGTGTGCGTCGGTCGCGTCGGTCGAGGAGGTGGCGGTGCGGGGCTCGCCGACGACGACCTCTCCGCCCGTCCCGTCGAGGGCGATGAGCGTGCCTTCGGGCAGCGTACGTCCGCCTGCCCGGGCCTGACCGGCGGCGGCGTCGACCACGAGGTCCGCGGCGCCCACGACGGCGGGTTTCCCCATCGACCGCGCCACGACGGCCGCGTGACTGGCCGGGCCGCCGCGTGCGGTGACCACCCCGGCGGCGGCCGCCAGGCCGTGCATGTCGAGCGGGGAGGTCTCCGGGCGCAGCAGGACGACCGGGCCCCCGGCGGCCAGCCGCACCGCGCTGTCGGCGGTGGTCGCCAACCGGCCGACGGCGACGCCGGGGGAGGCGCCCAGCCCTCGGGTGAGGAGGTCGCGGGGTTCGATCGCCGTGATCCGGGGCGTACGTACGTGGGCGAGGTGGTGCGGGGAGACCCGGAGCAGCGCTTCGTCGCGTCCGATCGCCCCCGCGTCGGCCAGCTCGACCGCGACCCGGACCCCGGCGCGCCCGACGAACCGCCCCGGACGTACCTGGAGGAGCCACAGTTCGCCCGCCTCGAAGGTGAACTCCACGTAGCACGCGTCGCGGTAGTGCTCCTCCAGCCGTCGCAGGGCGGACAGCAGACGGTGCCACACCACGGGCTCCCGGTCGGCCAGTCGGCTCAGGGGTTCGGTCACCGACGCACCCGAGACGACATCCGTGCCCTGACGGCCGAACAGGGCCTCACCGAACGGGACATGCTCCCCCGTGTTGGGATCACGGCTGAACGCGACGCCCGTCCCACTGCGCGGGTCGCGATTGCCGAAGACCATCGCCTGTACGGTCACGGCGGTGCCCAAGTCGTGCGGTATGCCGTTCAGTTTGCGGTAGGTCCGCGCACGCGGGGTGTTCCACGACGAGAAGACGGCCGCGACAGCCAGCTCCAACTGCCGGGCGGCATCCTCGGGGACGGGGTCGCCACCGTGCTCGGCGATGAGCCGCTCGACGTCCTGGATCGCCTCGGTGAGGCGGCTCGTCCCGGTGGTCCGCCCGGCGATGGCACGGTCGATACGTGCCAGGCTCTCCGGCCCGACACCGGCGACCTCGGAGGCGAAGCCGGTCAGGAACCTCAGCCGTGAGTCGAGTGCGAACCGCGGGTCGCCCGTCTCGTCGGCCAGGGCGGTGGTCGCCTCGGTGGTCAGCCCGAGGTTGAGAACGGTGCTCATCATGCCGGGCATCGACACGCTGCCGCCGGAACGGACGGAGACCGCGAGCGGCCGCCGCCGACCGCCGAGCCTGCGCTGCGTGGCGGCTTCGAGGCCGGCGACGGCGGCCGCGAGTTCGGTGCCGAGGCCGCTGGGCAGCCGTCCGGTACGGAGGAAGGCGCGGCACGCCTCCGTACCGATGACGAAGCCCGGCGGCACGGGCAGTCCCAGACGGCGGAGCGTGATCAGACCGTGCGCCTTGCCGCCGAGGACGTCCGCCGTCTCCTCGACCTCGGCCGAGAGCGGGTGGATCCAGGTCATCTCTGCGCCACCTTCGCGGAAGGGGATGGAGGAGAGGGCGGGGGAGGAGTCAGTGGCGCGGGATGCCGAGCGTGGTCAGCAGGTCCTCGTGCAGGTGGAACCAGACGGCGTGGTACGAGGAGGTGTCGTCCGCGACGTACTCCAGGTCGCCCGCCCTCGCGCGGGCAAGGGCGTCGGCGAGCCGTACGGGGTAGCGCCCGAAACGCGGCAGCTCCGCGGAGAGCTCGGCGCAGACCGGCTCGGCGCGCTGGTGGAACTCCGCGAACCGGTCGAGCACCCGGGCGTCGTAGGAGGGGTCGCTGTGGTCGTTCATCGTCATGGCGCCGTCCACGGCGCGGAGCTGCCAGGCCGTGCAGAGATCGAGCAGCTCGGGATTGAGCACCAGGAACCGGTCGAACGTCGCGGTCAGCCGGGCCCGGGCTCCGGCTGCCGCCATCTCGTCGGCGATCCGCTCGGCGTCCGCGGCTCGGCCCGCCTCCGTAAGGCCCCATCCGCCGAAGTCGCCTGCGGTACGGGTGACGAGTCCGGCCACCGCGAGGTCGATGAGCTCCGATTCGACGTCGGGCTCGGGGAGACCGACCGCCCGGGCCACCCCGGAGAGGCCGGAGAAGCCGATGCAGCGGAGCGTGTGCAGCACCAGCAGATCGGTGCCGGTCGGGTGGGGCGTAACGGACTCGGGCTGGGTCATGGTGCGGCCCCGTCGGTGTGGTGAGGATCGCGGGTCGCCTCGGCCCGCTCGGACCACAAGATACAACGAACATCCCGATGTTGAGAACATCTGAATTTGAGGCGACGTGAACCCGAGCGCCGAAAGGGGGCAGGCCGGTTACCCGTGCGGCGGGGCAAGGAAGAAAGGGGCGACCTCCGGTGAGGGCGCGTTTCTCGCTCGCCCTCACCGGAGGTCACCCCCGTGGGCTCAGTCCTCCGTCCAGCCGTGGTTCTTCGCGAACCGCGCCAGCTCGTTGCGGACCTGCAGAATCTGCTGGCCGGTGAGCGAGGGTGCCGCCGTCAGCAGGGCCTCGGTGACCTCCCGGGTGAACTCCTCCGTGCTGAGCACATCGCAGAGCGAGTCGTCGTACGGAGTGACCTGCTTGCCCGTCTCCCCGGCGGCGAGGCGGACCCCCGCGGCCTTCGGGCCCCGCTCGCCGTCCTCGATGTCGAACTCCACCATCACCCCGGTACCCACCAGTGCTTCGGGCATCTGCATGTCGTTGACGTGCAGGAACACATCGTCCCCGCCGGTCTCGGGGGCAATGAACCCGTAACCCCGCGCACTGTCGAAACGCACCACACGACCAGCCACCATCTCAACCCCCACCAAAAAAAGCGCACTCTCCACCCGGGCACCTCGCCCGCTGAATCGGGTCGAGCGTAGCCGTGCGGCCCCCAAGGAAGCGACTCTTCTCCAGGGGCTGTCAACCGGTCCGTCCCGGGCCCGGTTTCAGGCCGAACGGGCCGGGGCCGAGGTGTCCAGGGCGACCGAGACGGCGAGCAGGCCGAGCGCCGTTCCCATCAGGTAGCGCTGCACCTTGAGCCAGGAGGGGCGGCGGGCGAGGAAGACGGCGATGGTTCCGGCGGCCAGGACGATGGACAGATTGACGGTGAGGGCCACCGCGATCTGGACGGAGCCGAGCACGAACCCCTGGAACAGCACGTGCCCCGCCTCCAGGTTGATGAACTGGGGGATGAGGGAGAGGTACATGATGGCGATCTTCGGGTTGAGCAGATTCGTCATCAACCCCATCGTGAAGAGCCTGCGCGGGGAGTCGTGCGGCATGTCCTGGGGGGCGAAGACGGAGGTGCCGCCGGGGCGCAGGGCGGTCCAGGCGAGGTACGCGAGATAGGCCGCGCCGGCCAGTTTCACCGCGACGTACAGCTCGGGCACCGCGATGAAGACCACCGACAGGCCGAGGTTCGTCGCGAGCAGGTAGACCAGGAAGCCCACGGCGACACCGCCGAGGGAGACGACTCCGGCCCGCCTGCCCTGGGTGATGCTCCGGGAGACGAGATAGATCATGTTCGGCCCGGGGGTGAGCACCATTCCCAGGGCCACCATCGCGACCCCCAGTACTCCGGTCAGCTCAACCATGGCTGCGGGCCGCTTTCTGTCGGTGAAGGAGGGGGCCTGGTGCACCCCGCGTCGGGGCAATGTGAGTGTATGACCCTCCCGCTTCTCGGTTCAATGTTCCTATTGAACTCGGTGCAATACTCTGGTCCCCGAGGTGTGCGACGAGCAGGGCGAGTGCGAGGGGTGAGATGCGTGAAGGACTACCGGAGCGTCGCCGACACGGTGGCGGAGGAGATCGGGGCGGGCCGGCTCAAGCCAGGGGAACGGCTGCCCACCCAGCGGGAGTTCGCCCGGAAGTACGGCATCGCCAACTCCACGGCCACCCGGGTCTACCAGGAGCTCGCCCGCCGGGGCCTCACCGTCGGCCAGGTGGGCCGTGGCACCTTCGTACGGGACGCCTCCGGCGCGGCGGCGGTCCCCGCGCTCTCCGAGCCCGCCGACAGCCGGGTGGACCTGGAGCTCAACTACCCGGTGGTGCCCGGACAGGCCGAGCTGCTCTCCGCCGGGCTGGGCAGACTGGCGCGCCCCGCCCTCCTGGAGACCGTGCTGGCCCCGGTCGGAGCGGCCGGGACCGCCGCCACCCGCGAGGCCGCCGCCGACCTCCTCGCACGGGGCGGCTGGCGCCCCGATCCGGCACGGGTCCTCTTCGCGGGAGGCGGCCGGCAGGCGATCTCGGCGGCCGTCGCGGCGCTGACGCGGCCGGGCGCGCGGCTGGGCGTCGAGGAGCTGACGTATCCGGTGCTCAAGGCCATCGCCGCCAAGCTCGGCGTCACCCTCGTGCCGCTGGCCATGGACGAGGCCGGGCTCATCCCCGAGGCGGTGGCGGAGGCGCACCGGGCGGAGCCGCTGCACGCCGTCTACGTACAGCCCGTCCTGCACAATCCGCTGTCGCTGGCCATGCCCGCCGACCGGCTCGACCACCTGGCCGAAACGCTGCTGACCTGCGGGATCCAGGCGATCGAGGACGCCGTCTGGTCCTTCCTCCGGGACGATCTGCCGCCCCTCGCCTCCCGTGCGCCCGAGCGGACGGTCCTCGTGGACAGCCTGTCCAAACGGCTGTCCCCGGGGCTCTCCCTCGGGTTCGCGGTGGCGCCCCCCGACGTCACGGGAAGGGTCGCCGCCGCGCTGCGCTCGGGAGGCTGGATGCCCATGCGGTTCCCCCTGGAGGCGATGGCCCAGTGGCAGGCGGACGGGGCCGTCGAGGCGCTCGTACGGGCCAAGCAGCGGCAGGCCGCGGCGCGGCAGGAGATCGCCCGGAGCCATCTCGGCGACTTCGTGATCCGCGCCGACCCGGCTTCGTACTACTGCTGGTGGGAGCTGCCGCGCCCCTGGCGTGCCGACACCTTCGTCGCGGCCGCCGCGCGGCACGGCATCGCGGTGACCCCGGCCGCCGCGTTCTCCGTCGGCCGGGGTCACCGCGGACCGCACGCGATCCGCCTCGGCCTGGCCTCGCCCGCCACGGAGACCCTGACCCGGGCTCTGACGACCCTCGCCGATCTCGCCCGGTCCGCCCCGGACGATCTCGCTCAGGACTGATTCGCCGAGAGCCCTTACGCCCTAGGGCCTGTCGTCAAACTGCCGCCTGCCGCGCGACGCCTGGCACGCACGCTCGCAGCGTTGCCGAAATGGCCAAGTAGCTCCGCTACGAG
>NZ_JBHYVE010000016.1:0-198913 GCF_042750035.1 Streptomyces sp. NPDC059452 | reverse complement strand
CGGCCGGCCCCCCCGCCGGCCCCCCCGGGGCGCCCCCACCCCCCCCGGGCGCCGCCACCCCCCCCACACCCCCTAGGGCCTGCGATGTCGGAGCCCCGGTGGCAGGGCCGCTCGCGGTGACGAGGAGTCCCGCCACCGAAGGGCGGGAACCACGCCTCGCCCGTACGTGTGGTTCATACGCCGACGAGGGGTGGTGGGGCGCAGCGCTCGGCCAATACCCGCCAACTCCTGCTCCCCCCGTCATTTGCCTGTCGGCATTCTACTTATGGGTGTCAAGTGTATGGGCCTGGGTGAATGTACAGGCCAGTCAATTGTGTGCCGACTCGAAGTCCGTTCCGGGACCCGCATGACTCCCATGAAAACGCCGGGGTGTGCCCGCCCTGTGAGTCACCGGAGAGTGCGGCCGACGGCCGGTGGAACGCGTGCGGGAGGTTGGCCGAAAACAAATAATGAATGGCCGGTAATGCCTGGTGGCGACGGGAGTGGGAAGGTGAGGCGCCGGTTCCGCTGGACGCCGTCGTCGGGAGAGGCCTTGCCCTGACCACGACGGACGTCCGCGGGCGTCGCCCGATAAGGATCACGGCGGCCCGCGAGGGAACCGGGCGCTTCGGGAGCGCGCCGGCTTCCCGGACCGGGAAGATCACCAAAAGATATTTCCCGCTGCTGTCATTGTCCGGGCGCATCGGGCGATGGCAGGCTGACCGATATCGGAAAGGCCCCGCCGCCCACACCATTGCGCCCCAGTCGTTCCCCCGTCGATTCTCCCGTTTCTCATGCTCTCCCGCACGCCTCGGTTCGAGCCGAGGTGATGCGCCGCGCCGCGAACCGTCCGCCCGTAATGCGGTGTTCCGCGTCCGGCACTCCTCGCGTACCGAGGGGACGTTCCCCTCGGTACGAAACACAGCAGTCCGGCTCGTCCCAAGGGAGGATCATGACCACCCGTCCCGCTTCCACGGACACGGGCACCGGCCCCACCGTGCCCCCGTCGACCGACGAGGTCCGACGCCCACACGTGGCCCCCTCGCTCGTCTGGTCCGACGGGGCCATCTGTGTCATCGACCAACGAGCGCTGCCGCACGAGACCCGGTGGGCGCGTCTGGAAACCGTGGACGAGTTGATCGAAGCCATCCGATCGCTCACGGTGCGCGGCGCCCCCGCGATCGGCCTGGCCGGAGCGCTCGGCGTGGCCCTGTCCGCGCGCACACACACGGCGGACAACGGAACCACCGACATGGCAGCGGTCCGCGCCGACGCCGAAAGGATCGCGACCGCCCGGCCGACCGCGGTGAATCTGGCGTGGGCGGTCGCGCGGGTGCTCGAACGACTGCCGGAGGGGCCCGACGCGGTGCTTCGCGCGGCACAGGAGGCGATCGAGGAGGACATCACCACGAACCGGAGGGCCGCCGTCGGTGCCGCGGACCTGGTGACGGCGATCCAGCCCGACCGCCCCCTTCGTATCCTCACCCACTGCAACACCGGCCGTCTGGCCACGGCGGCGGTCGGCACCGCGCTCGGCGCGATCCTGGAACTGGCGGCCCGCGGCCGCGTGGCCGAAGTGCTGGTGGACGAGACCCGCCCCCTTCTCCAGGGCGCCCGGCTCACCACCTGGGAGCTGCGGGAGGCGGGCGTGCCCTACCGGCTGTGCCCCGACTCCGCGGCTGCGGCGGCCATGTCGAGGTCCATGGTGGACTGCGTCCTGGTGGGTGCGGACCGCATCGCCGCGAACGGTGACACGGCTAACAAGATCGGCACGTACGCGCTGGCCGTGGCAGCCGCGCGGCACGGCATTCCGTTCATCGTCGTGGCGCCGGAATCCTCGTGGGACCCCCAACTGCCGGACGGTTCCGGGATCGTGGTCGAGGAACGCGGTGCGGACGAGGTGACGACCTTGGGCGGCGTCAGGATCGCCCCCGACGACGCCCCGGTGTTCAACCCGGCCTTCGACGTCACACCGCGTGAGCTGATCACGGCAATCGTCTCCGAGTCACGGGTCCTGCGGCCGTCGCTGAAGTCGGACGACGCCCCGGACGGGGAGACGGGCGGACGGCAGAGAGGCGACGGCGCGGTGTCCGGCCACCGGATACGCGCGGCCAGGGCCCTCGCCGACTCCTGCCGCCCTCTCTACTTACAGGGCTGGATGCCGGGGACCTCGGGCAACCTCTCGGTGCGGCTGCCCGGACAGCCCTCCCGCGCGCTCATCACGGGCAGCGGCCTCGCCAAGGGCTCCCTCGGCCCGGCCGACATGGTGCTGGTGGACGCCGGCACCGGGCGGCCCGTCCTGCCCGTCGGGGACGGACCGCGTCCGTCCGCCGAGACCGCCATTCACGCGGCTGTCTACCGCTCGGTGGACGCGAACGCCGTCGTGCACGTGCACTCACCGTATGCCACGGCCCTGGCCCGGCGGCTGGGCTCGGCCGACCGGCTCTCCTGGCTGGCGCTGAAGGACCTCGAACTGCTCAAGGGGCTCGGTCTGAAGGACTCCACCCACGCCGATCTGCCCGTCTTCCCCAACTGGCCGGACGTCGCCCGTATCGCCGACGACGTGGCCGCGTACCTGTCCGACCGCCCCGAGTCGCCGCCGGTGCTTCTCCTGGCGGACCACGGAGTGACCGTCTGGGGTTGCGATCTGGGGCAGGCGCGCAACCGTCTGGAGTGCGTCGAGGCCATGTGCCAACTGCTGTTGCTCACAGGTGAGCCGGACACGACCCGTCCGGCCGCGTAACGCCTCATGCGAAAGGAAGATTCGACGTGACACTCCTGCAGATCATGCCGGACGACGCACCGGGGACGGTGCTGCTGCGAACCCGTGACGACGAGCGCGTCATCAGCGAACTCGACGCTCACGGCGTCACGTTGCGGCGCTGGCCGCTCCGGACCGGCGACACGCCGGGGCTGGACGATCAGGCATTGCTGGACCTGTACGGCGACAAGATCGAAGAGGTGCGTGACCGCGATTCCATGAAGCTCGTCGACGTGGCCCGGCTGCATCCCGCCCCCACCGAGGAATGGCGCGAACGGGCAGCCAAGGCCCGTTTGACCTTCCTGGAGGAGCACCAGCACAGTGAGGACGAGGTCCGCTTCTTCGCGCACGGCCGCGGCCTGTTCACCCTGCACCTGGACACGCATGTTCTCGCCGTCCTGTGCGAGGCCGGAGACCTGCTGTCGGTGCCCGCCGGTGTGCGCCACTGGTTCGACATGGGGGAGCGCCCCGACTTCGCGGCCATCCGCTTCTTCCAGGAGGAGGACGGCTGGGTGGGGGACTTCACCGGAGCGCCGATCGCCGACCGTTTCCCCCGGCTGGACGAGCTGACGGGAACCTCACTGTGACCAGTCTCCGCGCGAACGCGGTGGTGCTCGACATCGAGGGCACCACGGGCTCGCTGGCGCATGTGCGGGGAGTGCTGTTCCCCTACGCGCGACAGAGGCTGTCCGGCTGGCTCCAGCAGCACCGGGACGACCCCCGCCTGACGGACCTGCTGGCCGACATACGGCAGGAGTCGGGACGTCCCGGACTCGGCATCGCGGACGCGGCGGCGCAACTGGTCGCCTGGTCGGACGCGGACGTCAAGGCCGCCCCGCTCAAGAGGATCCAGGGCTGGATCTGGGCCGAAGGCTATGCGGCGGGCTCCTTGCACGGCCATGTGTACCCGGAGGTGCCCGAGGTGCTGCGCAAGTGGCGGGCCGATGGCATCAGCCTCTACACGTACTCCTCCGGATCCGCGAAGGCCCAGCTCGACTGGTTCCGCCACACCGAGTTCGGGGACCTGTCCGTTCTGCTGGACGGCCGCTTCGACCTGGAGACCGCAGGCCCCAAGAATGCCCCGGACTCGTACCGGCGGATCCGGGACATGATCGAGGTTCCGGCCGGGACGTGTGTCTTTCTGAGCGACAGCGGACCCGAACTGGACGCCGCCACCGCGGCGGGATGGCACAGCGTCGGCGTCCGCAGGGACGACGATCCGCGCGGCTCCGGTGTGCCCGATCACGTCACGGTGCCGGCCCTGACCGCCCTGAGCGTGCGGCCGGCGAAGGACTCCGACCGTACCCCTGAGAAGAACACCGGAAAGGTGCCCTCCGCATGAACACCGCTCGTGATGCCCTCGCTCGTGCCGAGATCGGAGTGATCGGTGGCACCGGGTTCTACGCCTTGCTGTCCGACGCCACGCAAGTCACCGTGTCCACCCCGTACGGGGACCCGGCCGACGCCGTGACGGTGGGCACGGTCGGCGGCCGACGGGTCGCCTTCCTGCCCCGGCACGGCCGCGACCACTCCCTGCCGCCCCACCGCATCAACTACCGGGCGAACATCTGGTCGTTGCGCTCCCTCGGCGTCGGGCAGATCATCGCCCCCTGCGCCGTGGGATCGCTGCGCCGCGAACTCGGACCGGGCACCGTCGTCGTCCCGGACCAGGTGGTGGACCGTACGGCAGGCCGGCAGGCGACCTTCTTCGACGACGTCGTCTCCCATGTGTCGTTCGCGGACCCCTACTGCGCTGCGGGCCGGGCCGCCGTGCTCAAGGCGGGGGCCGAGAGCGGCGGCGAGCCGCTCGTCGACGGGGGAGCGATGGTCGTGATCGAGGGCCCGCGCTTCTCCACCCGCGCCGAGTCCCAGTGGTACGCGGCGCAGGGGTGGTCGCTGGTGAACATGACGGGGATGCCGGAGGCGTCCCTCGCCCGCGAACTGGCCCTGTGCTACACGTCGGTGGCGCTGGTGACGGATCTGGACGCGGGACTCGACGCCGAGGAGAGCGTGGCCCAGGAGGACGTCTACGAGGTCTTCTCCCGCAATCTCGGGCGCCTGCGCGATCTGGTCCTGGCCACGGTGGCCCGGCTTCCCGAGGACCGTGTTTGCCCCTGCGCACGCGCGCTGGACGGCTTGGACGCGCCTTTCCTCGCCGACTGAACGTCGCTCCGGGGCCGCTCCGGGGATGTGGGGTCCGGCAGCGGTTCGGTACGCCGCCGGACCCCACGTCCCCCGCGAAGAAGCGGGATGTCCGATGCCACGAGGAACCGCACGGTCACGCGCGGCTGAAGGCCAGAACGGTGTTCTGACCGCCGAAGCCCATCGAGTTGCTCAGCGCGAGGCCGACCTCGTGGGCCGTCGGGGCCGTGACCGCGTTGATGTCGATCTCCGGGTCCAGGTCCGTGAGGTTGGCCGTCGGAGGGATGACGCCCTCCTCGACGGTGAGCACCGTGTAGGCGGCCTCGACCGCTCCCGCCGCACCGAGGAGATGTCCGGTGACTCCCTTGGTGGAGCTGACGAACGGCCCGCCGGGGACGACTCTGCGCAGCGTCCTCGACTCCGCGAGGTCGTTGAGCGGCGTGGACGTGCCGTGTGCGTTGATGTACGAGACGTCGCCCGGCGCGGCGCCGGCGTCGGCCAGTGCCTGGCGTATGGCCTGTTCCAGACCGCGTCCTTCGGGATGGGGTGCGGTGATGTGATGAGCGTCCGCGCTCGTTCCGTGGCCGAGGACCCGGGCGCGGACGCGAGCACTCCTGGCACGCGCGTCCGCGGTGCGTTCGAGGACGAGGAGTCCGGCGCCTTCCCCGGCGACGAAGCCGTCGCGTTCGCGGTCGAAGGGGCGCGAGGCCCCTTCGGGGTGCTCGCTGCGCCGGGACAGGGCGCCCATATTGGCGAAGCCCGACATGGCCAGCGGCGTGATCATCGCCTCACTGCCTCCGGCCAGGACGACATCGCATCGCCCGAGCGTCAGCAGGTCGCACGCGGTGGCCACGGCGGTGCTGCCGGAGGCGCAGGCCGTGGCCACCACGAGATTCGGGCCCGTGGCGCCGAACTCGATCGCCACCTGTCCGGCCAGCATGTTCGGCAGATGCATGGCGAGCAGCAGCGGTGTCACACGCTGGGGCTTCTGGCCGAGGAGCACCTCGTGCTGCTGCTCGTACGTGTGGATGCCGCCCGCGGCACTTCCCAGGACCACGCCCACCCGGGCGCCGTCCCAGCCGGCGGGGTCCAAACCGGAATCGGCCAGGGCCTCACGGGCGGCGACCAGGGCGAACTGGACGAAGCGGTCGAGGCGGCGGGCCCTCCCGCCGCCCAGCAGACGATCGGGATCGAAGCCGGGGACCCGGCAGGACAGCTCGACCGGCATGCCCTTCAGTTCGGGGTCGAGGGCGGCCCTGGTCCCTCGGGCCGCGCGCACTGCCGCCCAGTTGTGCCCGACGCCAACCCCGGCCGGGGTGACGAGCCCGAGGCCGGTGACCGCGATGTCGGTCGGCAGTGTCATACCGCGCCCTGGGCTGCCCGGTCCTCCACCAGTCGGCCCACGTCGGCGAGGGTGGCCAGGTCGCGCAGCTCGTGGTCCTGGATGTCCACACCCAGATCGCGTTCGAGGATGACGGTCAGCTCCACCAGGGTGAGGGAGTCGAACTCGACCTCCTCCAGGGTCGCCTCCGGCCGTATCAGATCGGAGGAGACCTTGAGCTCATCAAGCAAGATCTTCTTGAGCGCCTCAAAACCGTTCATGTCAGCTCCTTGACCGTTGTGTCGGTGAAATCGTGAGCGTGCGGCCCGGCCGGGTGGCCCGGATCAGCCGACGCTGTCCAGCGAGGGCCAGACGAGTGTTGCCGCACCCCAGGCGAGCCCGCCGCCGAAGGCCGTGATCAGTACCCGTTGGCCGGGGGTCAGACCGCTGCCGGCGTTGTCCTCGTCGAGCAGTACCGGCACCGATGCGGCGGCGGTGTTGCCCATGTGCGCGATGTTGGAGGCCACCTTCTCGGGCGGAATGCCGAGGGTGCCGCCCAACGCCGCAGTGATCCGGGCATTGGCCTGATGGGCCACCAGCCGGTCGACGTCCGAGAGCTCCCAGCCCGCCCTCGCCGTCGCCTCGCGGCAGGAGGACGCCATGTGCCGTACCGCGTGGCGGAAGATCTCCCGGCCCTGCAGCTGGAGGAACCGGGACTCCCCTTCGGCGGGCACGCGTCGGCGGGCGCCTCCGGCGGGCACGTGCAGGAGCTCGCTTCCGCTGCCGTCGCTGCCGAGCACGAGGGAGGTGATCGCTCCCGGCTCGTCCGGCCGGCCGGCCCTCAGCACGACGGCCCCCGCGCCGTCTCCGAAGATCGCGGCGGTGGTGCGGTCGTCGGGGTCGACGAGACTGGTGAACGCCTCGGCGCCGATCAGCAGAACCCGCTCGGCGATGCCGGCGGCGATGAGACCGGCGGCCGTGCCCAGGCCGTAGACGAACCCCGCGCAGACGGCAGATACATCGAAGGCGGCGACCTGGTCCAGGCCCAGCCGGGACGCCACGGACGGCGCTGTCGCCGGGCAGAGCTCGTCCGGTGTGGACGTCGCCAGCACCACGGCGTCGGCCGCGTCGGATCCCGAGGACTTCAGCGCGCGACGGCCGGCCTCGACGGCGAGGTCCGAGGTCGACATACCCGCCGTGACGCGGTGGCGACTCGTGATGCCCGTGCGGGAGCGGATCCATTCGTCGGTGGTGTCGAGCCGCGACGCCAGTTGCGTGTTGGTCAGTATGTCGGGCGGTATCCAGGATCCGATGCCGGCCAGAACGGCGGCACGAGGGGATGCGTAGGTCATACCAGATGACTCCGTGGTCCTGAGGGACGAAGAGGAAGTGGCGGCGGGCGGGGAGGACGGCTCCACCGATGTCGGCACAGGGAGGTCGTGGCACTGGACGAGTGGGCCCTCGGTCTGTCGATCGAGGGGGCGTCGACCGCGTGCTCAGGCCCGGAACAAGCCGTGGCCAACGGAAGTCGTGACGCTTCTCGTGCCGGGGCGGGGAATGGAGAGAGGTGGATCGGAGCGCCATGATCCTTCCATCGGGCGGCTTGTGTGAGCAAGAACAGGAGTCGGAAATTCCTGGTGCCTCTCTTCGGAGGTGAGGAAATTCTGGTACTCAAACCTTTGGGCTGCCCGGATACCGGGCAGTAGAGGAAATCCCGGTCCGGTGGCGGGAGTCGCGATAACCGGAGTCTCTCGTACCGGATTTGTCGGGGGAGAGGAAAGCGGGAAGGCCGTAATGGGGTGGGGGTCAATGGTGGCCGACTGCCGGGCGGACCAGTGGAGTCGGCCGGTCCGCGGCCGTACCGGCGTGGCATTCCTGTGAACCGCGGGTCAACGGGGATTCACCGTGCGGCTTCCCTCACTCGGAAGCTTCCCCGGAGATCTCTTCGGACTGTTGTCATTGTCTGTGCACGTCGGCCTGTGGCAGCCTCATGGATCACAACGTTGGCGCCCTCGGGCCGCGTCCCCCGAGCGGACGGGTGGGGACCCTATTTGGCCGGGAGGCCGCAGAAACCTTGTTCTCACCCCGCTCATTCCCGACAGTGCGATTCCGCATGTATCGGTGGTCGGCTGGTTGTAGCCGACGGGTAACTTCACTAGTCGCCCTCAGATTGAGGTAACCAAGTGGAATCTGTAACGGAAACCGACTTCGTCCGCGTTCTGCTGAAGCGTGCGCACGAGAAGCCGCACCAGCCGGCGTTCACATTCCTTGAGGGCGACCTCGATGTTGTGGGTACACTGACGTACGCGGAGCTGCATGAACAGGCCCGAGCTATGGCCGCCCGGCTGCGGGAGGCCGTTGCGCCCGGCGACCGCGTTCTGCTGCTTTACCCGGCGGGCCTCGACTACATCGTCACATTCTTCGGTTGCCTGTACGCCGGAATTATCGCCGTCCCCCTCTACGTCCCGCAGCAGCGAACGGCTCCGACGGTGGAGGCGATTGCGCGGGACTGCGCGGCCGGCGCGGTGCTGACCACGGGGCAGGGGGTGCGGCGGAAGTCCCTGTTCGCCTCGGACACACGGGTCGCGGGCCTGCCCTGGCTGGCCACGGACGAGTTCGCGGGCGACCTTCCCCCGCTGCCCGAATCCGACATCTCCCCGGACGGCATCGCCTATCTGCAGTACACCTCCGGCTCCACCTCCTCCCCCAAGGGCGTGGTCATCGACCACCGCAACGCCGTGGTCCAGTGCGCCGAGGCAGCCCTTTCCTGGCAGGTCGACGGCACCAGCCGCTGGGTGTCGTGGCTGCCGCACTTCCACGACTACGGGCAGATCGGCTCGATCCTGCTTCCCGTCTACGCCGGCTGCCACTCCGTGCTGATGGCACCGACGACCTTCGTGCGCCGCCCGGTCCGATGGCTTCAGGCGATCTCGCGGTACCACGGAACGCACACCGGGGCGCCGAACTTCGCGTACGACCTCTGCGTCGACGGAACCACCGAGGAGCAGCGGGCGGGACTGGACCTCAGCTCGCTCATCACGGTCGGCAACGGCGCCGAGCCCGTGCAGTCCGACACGCACCGGCGGTTCAGCCGGACGTTCACCCCGTACGGCCTCAAGCCCGAGGCCCTGTGCCCCTCCTACGGCCTTGCGGAGGCGACTCTGAAGGTCACCAACAAAGCGCCCGGCGCCCACGCCTCGTGGGGGACCTTCGACAAGATCACCACAGGTGCCCCCGTCACCGAACTGCCCCCCGACGACGCCGTACGCCCCCTCGTCTCGTGCGGAACGACCGTGCCGGACACCCGGGTCGCCATCGTCGAGCCGGAGACGCGTCGCCGTCTTCCCGACGGCCATGCCGGCGAGGTCTGGGTGAACGGCCCGACCGTGGCCCGCGGTTACTGGGGACGTCCGGAGGAGAGCGAGCAGACCTTCGGAGCCCGCATCGAGGGCGACGACACCGACACGTACCTCCGGACCGGCGATCTGGGCTTCCTCCACCACGGGGAGCTCTACATCTGCGGACGACTCAAGGACCTGGTCATCATCGACGGCGTCAACCACTACCCCCAGGACATCGAACAGACCGTCGAGGAGAGCCACGCCGCCGTCCGGCGTGGCCGCACCGCGGCGTTCAGCGTACGGAAGGACGGACACGAGAGCGTCGTGGTGGTGGCGGAGTGCGCCCCCCGCGCGGAGGACCACGCCGAGGAGGTCGCCGTCATGATCCGTGACGAGGTCTGGCGCCGCCATGAGATCGGCGCCTCGGTCCTCATCACCAGTGCGGGCTCCGTCCCCGTCACCACGAGCGGGAAGATCCAGCGGACGCGGTGCAAGGCCGACGTCCTGGAGGACCGTATCGCCGTTCTCGCTCGCGTCGACGCGGTCGCGGCCGGTTCCGACGGCACACCATCCGCGCGGCCCGCGCCGGCGCCCGTCGCTTCCGCGGCCGACGCGCTCCGCCTCGGCTGTCGTACGTACATCGAGAGCTGGATCGTCGAGCGGGTGCTGGACGGACAGGGGGACGTGGACGTGCGACTGCCGCTGTCCGCCCACGCCGTCACCTCACGGCACATGCTGGAACTGCACCAGGGCCTTGAGGACTGGAGCGGACTCCGGCTGCCACCGGAGCTGATGTGGGAATCGGAGTCGATCGACGCGCTGGCCGGCCTGGTCGCGGACCGGCTGGCCCGTCCCACCGCGGACACCACGGGTGCGGGGGTGAACCGATGAGGATCGCTGCCGTCTCCGCTGCCCTGCCGTCCCGACGCGTCACCAACGACGACATCCTCGGCTTGGTCCGCGAGCACAGCGCGGCCGGCTTCGAGGGCGATATGGAGGACGCACTCCGGAAGATCAGCTTCTGGCTCGCCTACTCGGGATCCGAGGCCCGCCTGTGGTCCACCGAGCAGGAGCGTCCGATCGACCTGTTGGTACGCGCGGCCGAACAGGCCCTCGACGAGGCGGGAATGGCGCGCGAGAGCATCGATGTCGTCATCTACACCGGCATCGGCAGGGGGTTCCTGGAGCCGGGCGGCGCGTACCACGCGGCAGCGGCCCTGGGCATCGAGCGGGCCCAGTGCTTCGACGTCCTGGACGCGTGCATGAGCTGGACGCGGGCGGTACAGCTGGCCGAGGGCCTGTTCGCCTCGGGGGCGTGCCGCACAGCGATGCTCGTCAACGCCGAGTTCAACATGCGGCCGGGCGGGGCCGTCTACCCGGACGTGTTCACCCTGCGACACGCTGACGAGATCACCTGGAGTTTCCCCGCCTACACCCTCGGAGAGGCCGCGTCCGCGACGATCCTGACCGCGGAAGGGGAGACTCCCTGGTCCTTCGAGTTCTCGTCGCGCCCGGACCTGGCGGAGCTGTGCAACATCCCCATGGCGGGCTACGCGGACTTCTCCCTGCCGTCGGAGAAGGTGGCCAGGAACGGGGTCGGCCGGTTCACCTCCTTCGGATTCGACCTGCACGAGGCCGCCCGCATCGAGGCCATGGAGGTGTTCAAGCGCCTCGACGCACCGGCGGACGAGGTCACGGCGGTCTTCACGCACGCCTCGTCGAAACGGTTCTGGCAGGAGATGGCGGACACCGTCGGCCTGCGCGACCAGATCTTCCACGTCTTCCAGGACACCGGAAACATCGTCTCGGCCTCGGTGCCGACCGCCATCGCCACCGCGGTGGGCGAGGGGCGCCTGAGCCGGGGAGACCGTGCGATCGGCTGGGTCGGAAGCGCCGGCATGTCCTTCAGCGCCTTCTCATTCGTTTACTGACCGGAGGACGGAAAAATGGGCACACCGCTGAAGTCCGTCGGCAACGCGTTGGGGCACGGTTTCGGGTACGCCGTATCGCGCTTCCGGTCCAACCGTGACGAGCTGCGGGCCGAGGAGGCCGAGCGGCTGCTGGACTGCCTCGTGGAGGCAGGGCCGATCTACATGAAGCTGGGCCAGTTGCTCGCCACACGGTCGGACCTGGTCCCCTCCGAGTGGGCCGACAAGCTCCGCACACTCCAGGACGACGCTCCGCACATGGACGCGGCCACCACACAGGCCGTCGTCACACGGGAACTGCGCGCGCCCATGAACAGCGTCTTCCGGGAGTTCGACCTCGAACCGGTGGCCAGCGGTTCGGTCGCCCAGGTGCACCGGGCCCGGCTGCTGGACGGCCAGCAGGTCGCCGTGAAGCTGGTGAAGGAAGGCGTGCCCGAGCACATCGAGCAGAATCTGCGCATCATGGGCCGGGGCGTCCGCCTCGCCGAGAAGGTGGTCCCGGTCGTGGCCGCCTCGGACGGCCTGCGGCGCTTCACCGAGGTCGCCACGTTGTTCCGCTCCCAGGCCGACATGCTGCAGGAAGCGGTTCGGCAGAAGGAGGTGTACCGGAACTTCCAGGGCCATCCCTACGTTCGGGTGCCGCGCGTGATTCCCGATCTGGTGACCCCGCGCATGCTCACCATGGAGTTCATGGAAGGCATCCGCGGGAACGCCGCCCACCAGGCGCGGCTGCCGGCGGCGCAGCTGGCCCGGCGCCTGCAGGACACGATCTACACGATGCTGTACATGCACGGCCTGTCCCACGGAGACCCGCACCCCGGGAACATCCTCTTCTCCGAGGAGGGCGAGCTGATCCTGCTCGACTTCGGGATCACGGTCGCACTGACCGAGGACGAGAAGTGGGGCCTGTCCTCGTTCTACTACGCGTGTACCCGCAAGGAGTGGGACATCGCCGTGGAGCGGTTCACCGCCCACTTCGTCACCGGCGGCGAGCAGTTGCGCGAGAGCTGGGCCGATTACCGGTCCGAACTCGTGGCGGCACTGGAGCACCACTTCGACACCGCCTCGAACCGGTGGTCGACGATCAGCTACTTCCGGGACGTCAGCGACATCCTGCGGAAGTACGGTGCCCGGTACACCACCAGTTTCACCAAGGTCGAGCTGGTCTTCCTGTCGTGCGAGGGGTTCGCCACGCAGCTCGACCCGGAGATCAACATCTGGGAGAACGCCCGCAAGTTCACGGACCGGTACTCGCCCTACATGAGCAAGACGGTGCGCGAACGGTTCGACGAGCAGTTCACGATCCAGATACCGGGCTCCCTGAAGATGCGGGACCGGGCGGACCGTTCGCTTGTCGCGCCGACCCATATCCACCGCTACTTCTTCCCCAGCACCTACCCGATCTTCGTCAAGGAAGCCCGGGCCGGCCGGGTCCGGGACGTCGACGGCAATGAGTACGTGGACCTCTCCGGCGGGTACGGGCCGCACATCCTCGGCTACTCGCATCCGGTGGTCAACGAGGCGATCACCTCGGGTGTGGCGGCCGGCCTGGTGAACGGGATAGGTCACGAGCCGGAGGTGGAGCTGGCCGAAATGCTCGTCGACGCCTTCCCGGCGGCGGACCGGGCACTGCTGTGCAACTCCGGCACCGAGGCCGTGCTCCTGGCGATACGGCTGTGCCGCGCGGCCCGCAAGCGCAAGGTCGTGGCCAAGTTCGAGGGCCACTACCACGGTTTCTCGGACCAGGGCATGGTCAGCTCCTGGTTCCGCTTCACCGGTCACAAGCACGCACCCGAGCCGATAGCCGGAACCCTCGGCTCGAACGCGGACGTCGTGGAGAACACGATGGTGCTCCAGTACGGGGACATAGGCGGTCTGGAGCGGCTGCGCGAGCACGCCGACGAGCTCGCCTGCGTCATCGCGGAGCCGATGCCGTCCTCGACGACGACGTTCGACCTGGAATTCCTCTCCGCGCTGCGCAAGGTGTGCACCGAGACGGGCGTTCCCCTGGTGTTCGACGAGGTCGTCACGGGATTCCGGGTGGAGTACGGCGGGGCCCAGACGATGGCCGGGATCGAGCCGGACCTCACCTGCCTGGGAAAGATCATCGGCGGTGGCCTGCCCTGTGGTGCGGTGGTCGGACGCGCCGGACTGGTGGAGATGTGCAGGAGCTCCGAGGACCCCTTCCTCGACTACGAGCAGAAGGCCTTCGCCGGTGGCACGCTCAGCGGCAACTCGCTGACATGCCGGGCGGGTACGGCGGTGCTCACCCATCTGCGTGCGAACCAGCATCTGTACGAGGAGCTGGAGACCAAGACGCGATGGCTGCGGGACGCGTTCGCCGAGAGCACCGGCAAACACGGTATCTCCTGCCGTATCAACGCCCGCAACTCGATCTTCTCGGTCAACTTCAGCCACCGGTCGGCGGGCATCTACCGGGAGCGGATGGCCGGCAGCAACTTCAAGGCCACCATCGCGCTCGCCTACTACATGCGACAGCACGGCGTGTACATGCCCGAGTTGCACAGCTTCCTGCTCAGCACCGCACATACGGACGAGGACCTGAACGCCACGAGCAAGGCCTTCGACCTCAGTGTGGCGGACATGGCGAAAGACGGCTTCTTCATGACGTGAGTGCCCGCGGCGCCCTGCCCCGCCGGGGCGCCGCGCACCGCGCACCGGGCATCCGGCCCGCCCCCCTTTCGGCCCGGATGCCTTCGCCGGCCGTTCCGCGGCCGACGTACCAGGTTCAGCACGCTCGATGAGGATGGGTGACCATGAGCTCGAAGGACTCAGAGAAGTGGATTCTGTACAGCACGTGCGACGAGGACTCCGACTCCGAGATGCGGGCCCTGGACGTCTCGGCGGGTGAGGACGTGCTGAGTGTCACGGGCAGTGGCTGCCGCACCCTGAGCCTGGTCGCGAACCACCCCCGGTCGGTCATCTCGGTGGACATGGCCCCCGGCCAGAACTACCTGCTCGAAGTGAAACTGGCGGCGATCAGGCACTTCGACTACGACTCGCTCCTCGCCCTTCTCGGGATCGATCCCTGTCCGGACCGGTGGCGGCTGTTCGTACAGCTCCAGGACAAGATCAGCCCCGCGGCGTTCCGCTACTTCCTGCGGCACCGCAAGGAGGTCCGGCGGGGCCTGGTCATGTCGGGCCGACACGAGAAGTTCTACAAGCGTGTGGTCGCGCCCTCGATGCGGCTCCTGTACGGCCGCGCCATGCGCGATCTGTTCTCGGCGCAGACGCTGGAGGAGCAGAGGGTCATCTATCAGCGGAGGATCGACGGCGTCATGTGGCGGACCCTGGTCCGCCACGGTTTCTCCGAGCGCATCCTCAAGTTCGTCCTGAACGACCCCGGTTACCGCATCACGATCGATGTGGACTCCGTGGGTGGCTACATACTTGAGCGCGTTCACCACACATTCATGAACCATCTCGCCAAGGACAACCACTGGCTCGCGTTCACGTTCCTGGGACGCTATCCGCACCGCGGCACCCTGCCGCACTACCTGCTGCGGGAGAACTACGAGGCGATCCGCTCCGCTCCGACGAAAGTCGAGATCGTGACGGGGAACCTCATCGAGTACATACAGAAGGCTCCTGACGGATCGTTGGACAAGTTCTCCCTGTCCGATGTGACAAGCTGTATCCCCCAGGACGGTTTCGACCAGATCATGCGGAACATCGCTCGTGCCGGCAGGCCCGGCGGGCGGGTGTGCTACCGGAATTTTCTGGCGAAACACCAGGTGCCTGAAGAAGCACGCTCCACGTTGTTCCGGGACGAGATGCTCAGTACGTCGCTCACTCACGACGACAAGGCATTCGTCTACGACATCGAGGTGCTCACAGTAAAGGGCTAGCCCGCATGGGCGGCCTGAAAGGAAGGTGTCCGAAATGACAACCGAGACCACCAGGGTGGAGACGGCCGGCGGCCGGATCGACCTCCGACGTGTCGGGCAGGGCAGGACCGTCCTGTTCGTACATGGCCTGATGGTCAACGGGCACGTGTGGGACCCGCTGATCGCGGGATTGCGCGACCGGTGCCACATGGTGCTGCCCGACCTGCCCTTAGGCGGGCACCGTACCCCCCTGGACCCGGATGCGGACTGCTCCTTGGAAGCGCATGCGGCGCGTGTCCTGGATATCGCGCGGGAGCTTCCCGGGCCCATTGTGCTGGTGGGCAACGACACCGGCGGGGCGATCGCCCAGATCGCCGTGGCGCGGGAACCGGAACTCTTCGAGCGGCTGGTGCTCCTCCCCTCGGACGCCTTCGACAACTGCCCCCCGAAACTCCTTGTCCCCATGCGCGCACTGCTCGGGATCCCCGGCGCCGTCGGCGTGGTGACGCGGGCGCTGAGACTGGGCCTCGCCAAGCGGGCGTTGATGGCGGTGGTGGCACGCAGCAAGGTCCCGACGGACCGTATCGACGAGATGCTGGGTGAACTGCCGGGCAACCGCGGTGTGCAGCGGGATTTCGTCAAGTTGCTGGACGGATTGCGGCCGGCGGTCACCAGAGCGGTGGCGGAGGAACTGCACCGGTTCAAGGGGCCCGTCCTCATCGTCTGGTCGCGGAAGGATCCCCTTTTCCCGTTCGGTCACGCGGAGAAGCTGGCCGGCTGCTTTTCCCGGAGCTCGGTCGCCATCGCCGAGAAATCGCGTGCCTTCGTCTCGCTCGACGAGCCGGACTGGCTCACCGAGCGGCTCGCGGAATTCATTGACGGCGGCGGGCCGTCGCACGATGCCATGTAGAGAGGCGCATACGTGTCCATGAACTTCATGGTCGAGGAACTGGCCACTGCTGAACGCCTGTTCCCCGGCCTCGATCAGAGGCTCCGCGAGGTACCTGTAGCCGAGCTGGAGTCCGGAAAGTCTCCCGGACTCGCCATATTCCGGGAGTTCGGTGGACCCGCTCTCATGGTTCCCAAGGAATACGGCGGGCTCGCGGCCTCCTTGGCGGAGGGCCTGCACGTCCAGCGACTGCTGGGCGCGCGGTCCCCGTCCCTGTCCCTGGCCGCGAACATGCACCACTGCACGGTCATGGCGATGCCGCCGTGCCCCGCCACGGAGGAACTGCTCACCGCGGTTGTGGAGAACAGGTTGTACCTTGCGTCAGGCTTCGGTGAGGGCAAGCCGGCCGCCAGCATCCTTGTGCCGATGCTGAGGGCCGAGCGCCACGGCGACGGGTGGCGCCTCAACGGGGCGAAGAAGCCTTGCAGCCTCGCGGAGTCGATGGACTTCCTCACGGCCAGTGTCATGGTGACGTCGCCGGACACGGGCGAGAAGGAGATGGCCCTCGCGATCATCCCGGCCGGTGCCGAGGGGATCGAGGTACGGCCGCTCGGGGACGCGCAGGTGCTGCCGGGCTCCGAAACCCGTGAGGTGGTGCTGACCGACGTCGATGTGCCGGACGGGCACATATCGTCCCTGGGCGACCCCCAGAGCCTGAACGCTGCGCTCGCGATGGTCTTTCACGTCTTCGAGCTGATGGTCTCGGCCAGCTACATCGGTGTGGCCAGCGGGCTGGTCGAGTCGGTGCTCAAGGAGCGTCGCGGTTCCGCCGTGGAGCGGATCGAGCTCGTCGGCGATCTGGAGACCGCCATGGCCTCGCTGGAAGCCGTGGCCCGTGCGGTGACGCAGGGGGACGACGATCCGCAGGGCGTCGCCCGCGCTCTGTACGTGCGGTACTCCGCGCAGCGCACCGTCGCGCGCGTAGCCGCGCACGCCACCGAACTGCTCGGCGGCGGGTCGTACATGATCAGCGGCTTCAGTACGACGTACTTCATGTCGGCCCGTGCCCTGGCGCTTCATCCGCCGGCCAGGAGTGCCATGGCCGAGCCTCTCGACCGCTTCATCGTGGGCGGGCCTCTCGTGATGCCGTGACGTGCCGTGGGGGCCGCGGGGATGCCGTTGCGTGCGGCATCCCCGCGGCTTCCAGCGGGAGCCGTGAAGTCCCTTCCCACCGCGTCGGCCTTGCCGGGAGTCAGGAGCATCAGCCGTGAAGCCGCAACGGACCGAAGACGTAGAGCCACCGGCCGGGAAGCTCCTGTGGATTCCCTGCCGGGACGAGCCGGTCCCGCACCTCTGCCGACGGGTGCTGGACGCCCTGGGCACCGGGACCGAGATCCTGACGATGACACCGGCCGGACACCGCGACGAGCCGCACCTGATCCCGGGCGAGGACATCGACGGTCTGGTGGCCCGTGCGGCGTGCCGGCTCGGCGAGGCGGGCTACGCCATCTACGACTGTGGCCCCGGGGGCGCGACCGGATACGCCCTGGCGCGTGCGCTGGTGGCCGCCGGTCACCGTGGTCCGCGGCACCTGTTCGTATCGGCCGGTCCGTCGACGGAGTGCCGTTGCCCCGGAACGGACCGGGCCGTCGAGGTCACAGACCCGTGCAAACCCCACGACAGCTACCGTCCCTACGGCTGTCCGGCCGGGCCATCGCGGCTGCGGTGTCCGGTCACGGTGATCGCGGGCCACGAGGAGTCCGCCGTGTGTGAACGCTGCACGGACGACCTGTGGGCCGAACGTGCCGCGGCTCCCGTGACACACCTCAGGGCCGATACCGCGGGTCAGGGGCTCGGGGAACCCCACGCACGGCGTATCGCCGGACGGATTCGTACGGTGCTGGCCGAGGATCCCGCGCTGCTGTCCGCCCCGTCTGTGACCCGGGAGATGTTCCGGGAGGCGATGGCACGGGTCGCCGCCCCCGTTTCCGTGGTCACCACCCTGTGCCGCGAGGACGGGAAACCGCGCGCCTTCACCGCGAGCGCGATGTGCAGCCTCTCCGAGGATCCGCCGCTGCTTCTCGTCTGCGTCAACCGGGCCGGCCGTGCCCATGACGTCTTCACCACGGCGGACCGCTTCCTCGTCAATGTGCTCACGCACGAACAGGCCCATGTGGCGAAGGCGTTCGCGCGGCACGATAGGGCGGAGGCGGAAGCGGAACTCGCCCGGCTGGAGGGCGGGCTGCCGGGGCTGTCCGGTGCGGCGGCACGTTTCCTCTGCACGCGCGAGAACGTTCTCCCGGGAGGCGACCACAGCATCCTCATGGGCCGCCTGGAGTCCATCACCCTGCTGGACGAAACGCCTCTGATCCACTACCGGAGGAACTGGCACCGGCCCCTGGCCGTGCCGGCGATGCCCCCGGTCACCACGGGACCGAACTGAGGCGAGCGCCACGTAGGGACAAGGGGACGGGAGACCCCAGGCACCCGGCCGGAGCCGAGGCCGTGCAAGTCCAGGGGCGGTGTCGGAGCAATCCGAGACGGCCCCTGAAGCATTTCCGTGGGGGCGTGGGTGCTTCTTCTCAGTCCGAGCAGCTGGTTTCGGAGCCGTCGGCGGCGGAGGTGATGGCTACGCGGTAGCCGACTCCGGAGGAGAATTCGGGTCCGGGCCGACGCCCTTCCTCGTCGAGGATCTCCTCGGTCAGGAAGTAGACGCCCAGCGTCGCCGCCCTGTCGCCCTTGCCGAGGTCGAAGCAGAGACCCGCGGGCCCGTCCTTGTCCGGCGCCTCCTCGGTGGTCCCGGACAGCTTCCAGCCGTCCCGCTCCGCGGCGGTCCGGTAGTGCTTGAGCACGTCGGCCTCGTCGCCGGGGAACACATAGGTCCGGTCGGTGTGCAGCACCACATCACCGCTGTCCGCCCAGCAGCCGGAGTCCTTCTCGAAGCCCTGCGGGACGACGGTTCCCTCGGGCCGGGATTCGAGGACGGCGTGCGAGTCGAGTTCCCTGACCCGGCTCTCGGTGTCCTCGCAGCTCGCGGTGAGCGAGGCCGCCGCGAGTGACTGGCATCCGGTGAGGACTCCGCTCGTGACGGCTGCCGTCAGCAGCACGGTGACACAACGGCCGGTCCGGGTACGAAGGGGCAAGCCGACTCCTGGAGTTGAAGGGCCGGAACGGTCGTACACCCTTCTCCGGCACCGGCCGAGGACAGCCTCCCGGCATGTATGACCGGGGACGTTACCACGGTGATCTTCGACCGGCCGGTGCCTCAGGCGAGGATCTTCGCCTTGGCCCTCTCGTACTCCTCCGCGTTGATGGCACCCCTGTCCCTGAGGTCCGCCAGCTTCGCCAGATCACCCACATGGCTGGTACCACCGGAGGCGGAGCCCTCGCTGTTCGCGGCCTCCCTCACGTACTGCCGGAAGGCGGCTTCCGAGTCCTTGGCCAGCTTGGCGTCGCGCTCCTGCATGCTGCGGCCCCGGACGATGAGGTAGATCAGCACGCCCAGATAGGGCAGCAGGATGACCAGGACCAGCCAGCCCGCCTTGGCCCAGCCGTTCAGCGAGTGATCCCGGAAGAGGTCCGTCACCACCTTGAACAGCAGGAAGAACCACATGACCCAGAGGAAGAGGTACAGCATGGTCAGGAAGAGGTTCAGGAGCGGGTAATCGTCCATGGGGCCAACTCCGTTCGTGCGGATGGTCCCTCATTCATACGCCTGGTCCCTTTCCTCCGCATCCGTAGCCGGTCCCCGGGAGGGGCCGGGGGTCAGTTCCCGTTCCCGGTGATCCGCAGCAGGTGGGCGGGCGGGTGGCCGATGCCGAGGTCCGGGCGCCAGGCCGCCAGGATCTGCGCCGACGGGTCGAACAGGGGGGTGGGCAGCGCGGCGGGGGCGGTCCAGCGCCAGGCGCTGATCAGATGGGGCTCGGTGACCTCGGGAACGCCGGAGCCCAGGCGTACGACGGCCCCCATGCTGATGCGGTTGATCCCGCCGATCACGTCGTGGAGCATCGCGAAGACCTCCACCGCACCCTCCTCCACGGAGAGGCCGGTCTCCTCGCGCAGCTCCCGTACGGCGGCCGCCGCGACCGACTCGTGCGTCGGGTCGACCTTGCCGCCGGGCAGCTCCCACGTACCGCTGTGGTGCTTCCCCAGCAGTACCCGTCCCTGGTCGTCCTCGACGATCACGCCGACTCCGAGGGCCGCCTGTGCCGTGGGCGGGCGCGTGTTGCGGGCGGGGCCGGTGGGGGTGTCGGTCGCGTCGGTCGTCTCGGTGGGCATGCTGCTGGGTCTCCGCTCTCCGGGGCCTCTTACGGGCCGGTGTGTACGGAACACCGTAACGACGTCGAGGTTCTGGTCCCGCTCAGACGACCAGGTGCAGCGCGGTCGCGGAGATGCCCAGCCGTACGCTCTGTCCCCAGGTCAGCTCCAGGGCGTCGGCCTCCATCCCGTCCCCGAAGACCACGATCCGGTCCGACTCCACGGTGAGCCGCAGTCCCTGGCCCCGGCCCAGTTCGCCGGAGACCAGCGAGGTTCCGGTGGCGGGCGAGGGCCAGGCCTCGCGGACGAACCAGAGGAGCCGGGGGTCGCTCGGCGCGGGCAGCGGGGTGGTGCTGCCGCGCTCCAGCCAGAGCGAGCGCAGCCAGCCGGTGGCGCCCGTGCCGGTGCCGACGAGGACCCCGGAGGAGGCCTGGGCCTCGGCCGGGGAGCCGTCGCCGTCGGGGGCCAGCCGGTAGCGGGCCGTCTGGTGGCCGGGCGGGCCCAGGTAGATCTCGTTGAGCGCGAGCAGCCGCTGGGTGTCGTCGGCGACCGCCTCGACCATGGTCAGCGCGTCGGCCGTGGATCCGGTGGCCGTCGCGGCGCGCAGCAGGGCGGCCGCTTCGGCGCAGCGGTGGCGGACCAGGACGCCGGGGTTGCGCCCGGGGTCGGTGTCGATGCCCACCACCGGCTGCCCGGACAGGTACTTCGCGGCGTTGGCGACCAGCCCGTCCTGGCCGACCACGACCACCACGTCCTCCGGCGCGAAGAGGAAGCGGTCCAGGTCCGCCCGCTCGACCCGGGTGGAGCGCCAGGTGAGCGGCACGGCCGCCGCCACGTCTCTCAGGGCCTCTTGCGTACGTTGGTGGCGCCGGGCCACCTCGTCGATCGAGCGGCCCCGGCTGGAGAGGAAGAACGCGGCCTGCCCGTGCGTGCCGTGCCGGGCGAGCAGCTCCTCGTACTCGGTCCTGCGGTGCACGAGCACCGCCCGGGGCGCCAGGCTCACGCTCCCGCCCCGCCTTCCGGTCGGCCTTCCGGACGCCCGAGCTTCGCGAGCAGCCCGGTGATGACGTCGGGGGAGAGGGTGAGGCTCTCGATGCGCGGCACGTTCTCCGCGAGCCGGGTCGCCGCCAGGGCGTGCAGCGTGGCCGGATCGACCTCCCCGTGCACCCGCAGCCAGGCGGCCTGCGCCTCGGCGCGCGCCGCACCCGTCTCGCGCGCCGCCTCGGCCTCCGCCCGCGCCAGGCGCACCTTGCGCGCTGCCTCGGCCTCCGTCCGTACGCCGTCGGCCGCGGCCTTCTCCTCGGCCTCCCGGCGCGCGTTGGTGCCGCGCTGGTCGACCAACTGCTCCTCGCGCCGGGCCAGTTCGATCTGGCTGGCCAGCTCGTTCTCGGCGATGGCGCGCTCGCGCTCGACGGCCACGGCCCGCCGTTCGTAGGTGGCCCGGTCCGCCTCCTGCTGGATCTGCTCGCGCGCCGGGGTGCGCAGGGCGCGCTCGACCTCGGCCTCGGGGCGGATCGCGACGACGCGCACGGCCACCACGTCGATCCCGGTGGCGGGCAGCCTCGGCTCGGCGGCCAGACCGGTGGCGACCCGTTCCCGTACGGAGGCGACCCCGTCCACCAGGGCCGCCGCGAGCGGGGTGCGGGCCAGCACGTCCAGCGTGTGCTGCTGCGCGGTCTCGGTGAGCAGTGTGGCGATCTGCTCCAGCGGGGCGCCGCGCCAGCTCCCGGTGTCCGGGTCCACGGAGAAGTCGAGCCGGTCGGCCGCCAGGGCCGGGTCGCTGACCCGGTAGGTGACGGTGGCCTGCACGGTGACGTCCTGGAAGTCCGCCGTACGGGCGTGGAACGCCATGGCCAGCTCCCGGTCGTCGACCGGGACTTCGGAGAGCGCCGCCGACAGCGACCGGTACCAGAAGCTGAGCCCGCGCCCGTCGTGGGCGAGCTCGCCGCGCTTGTGGTGGCGGATGTGGGCGGTGGGCGCGGAGCGCAGATGGCGCCAGCCGAAGCGCCTGGTGATGTCGGCCATGGAGACCCCCCTCGCATTTATCTCGTCAGCATGACGATAAGAGGTGGTGGTCCCTATCGTCAAGAGGACGAGAAGGGGGGTGTGGTGGCTCGGCGGGCCGACAGATGCCTGGCCGGGATCTCGCCGCCTCCGTGTACGGCGAGGTCGGCCCCGTTGACGTACGAGGAATGAGGTCCGGCGAGCCAGAGGCAGGCGCGGGCCACGTCCGACGGGAGCGCCAGCCGCCCCATCGGGATGATGCCCGCCACCGCCGCGCCGCCGTCCTCCCCGTACAGCGTGGTGGCGCTCGCGGTACGGATGAGTCCCGCGGTGATGTGGTTCACCCGGACCTTCGGCGCCCACTCCAGGGCCAGGGCCCGGGTCAGCCCGAGCAGGCCCGCCTTCGCGGCCGAGTAGGCGGCGGTCCCCGGCTGCGGGTCATGGGCGGAGACGCTGCCGATGTTGATCACGCTGCCGCCCTCCGGCTGCGCCCGCATGACCAGGTTGGCGGCCTGGGCCACGTAGAAGGGGGCGAGCAGGTTGAGGGCGACGACCTTCTCGACGAAGCGGGGGGAGACGGTCGCCGCGTCGGCGTCGGGGGAGCCGCCCGCGTTGTTGACGAGGACGTCCAGCCGGCCGAACCGCTCGGTGGCCGCCGCCACCAGCTCGGCAGCGGCGGCGGGGTCCCGTACGTCCGTGGGGCGGAACGCCGCCCGGCGCCCGTCTGCCGAGGGCGGCGTGGCGGGGGCGGTGCGCCCGCAGACCATGACCTCCGCGCCCGCCGCGAGGAAGGCCTCCGCGATCACGGCGCCGATGCCCTTGGTGCCGCCGGTGACGATCGCCGCCCGCCCGGTGAGGTCGATCGGGTTGCCCAGCTCCATGGTCCGCCCCTCGCCGGTGGCGCCTCGGTGCGCGTGCGCGAAATCTACCCATCGCTTGTTAGATGCGATAGGGGCGTCGAGGAGGGTCGGACCGGAAAGGGGAGGGTCGGACCGGAAACACGGGCGGCCGGTGAGCTCCGAAGAGGTCACCGGCCGGCCGGGCGGTGCGCCGCCCCCGTCCCCACGGTGCGGCGCCGAGTGGACCGTCCCCATCCGCTGGGGCGGGCGGTCCACGTCTGTGTGGACCCGGGGCTGCCCGGGTCCGTGTCCATCAGGACTCCGGCGCCCCCGCCGCGAGTCCGAGTCCAGGGCCGAGCCCGAGTCCGAGTCCGGGCAGGATCGCCTTCTCGACGAACCTGGTCAGGTACGCCGCGTCCGCGTACCGCCCCTCCAGCAGGGGCCGGGCGCGCATCACACCGAGCAGCTGGGCCGCCACGTACTCCGCGCCCGGCAGGTCGGCCGCGATCTCGCCGCGCGCCTGGGCCCGCCGGACCATCGCGTCGATCGCCGCGATCTCCGGCACGATCAGCGCCTCGCGCAGGGCGCAGAGCAGTTCGGGGCTCTGGAGCGCCGCATGGCTGAGCGCGTGCATCAGCGGGGTGTCGCGCTCCGAGGCCTCGCCGATCGCCCGGGCCGCCTCGCGCAGGTCGTCGGCGAGCGTTCCGGTGTCGATGTCCGGCAGACGCATCCGCCGGGTGCCGTGCAGCGCGGCGACGACCAGCTCCGGCTTGGAGCCCCACTGCCGGTACAGCGTCGACTTGCCGCAGCGGGTGCGGGCGGCGACACCCTCCATGGTCAGCGACTCGTAACCGCTCTCCCGCAACAGGTCCAGCACCGCCGTGTAGAGCTCCTGCGCCCGCTCCGGGGTGATCTTCGACCGGCGGGAAGCGGGAGCCGACTCCGGTACGGAGGCGGGTGCGGGCTCCTCGGCGGAACCGTGCTCCCGTACGGAATCGGGCGGCGGCATGGACTGTCCCTCCTGCGGCGGTGCGGCGAGGTTCTCGATACGTCAGTGTACCGATACGCAGGTGTACCGATACGTGCGTGTACCGATACGCCAACGTATCGGTACACTGGCGTATCGATTCGGCAGGGAGTGGACCGTGCCGTCCTGATACCGCTTCGCATCCAAGGGGGCACCGGGTGACGTACGCCCGCACCGAGCCCACGGACCAGGAGCCGGACATACGTGCCCGACCGCCCCTCGTCCGCGAGTTCCTTCTCGTGGCCGGACTCTTCCTGGCCTACAAGCTCGGCCGCCGGGCGGCCAACGGCCATGTCGAGGAGGCGTTCCGCAACGCCGGGAACGTCTGGGACCTGGAGCGCGCCCTGCGCCTCCCGGGGGAGGGCGCCGTCCAGGCCGTACTGCTGCACAGCGAGACGCTGATCCACGCGGCGAACACCTATTACGCGGCCGTGCACTTCCCCGCCACGGCCCTCTTCCTGGCCTGGCTCTACTGGCGCCGCCCGCTCCACTACCTGTGGTCGCGCCGCATTCTCGCCGTCCTCACCGGCGCCGCTCTCGTGCTGCACCTGCTCTTCCCGCTCGCCCCGCCCCGGATGCTCCCGGCGGCCGGAATGATCGACACCGGCCAGGTGTACGAGCCGACGGTGTACGGGGCGACGCCCGCGACCGACACGATGGCGAACCAGTTCGCGGCGATGCCCTCGCTGCACGTCGGCTGGGCCGTGATGGTGGCCGTCGGCCTCATCGTGGCCACCCGCTCCCGGTGGCGCGGGCTCTGGCTGCTGCACCCGGCGATCACGCTGCTCGTCGTCGTGGGCACCGCCAACCACTACTGGCTCGACGCGATCGTGGTCGTGGCGCTGCTGGCGGTGGCGTTGGCCGCGCTACGGCTGCCGCGCGCTGCCAGGAACGTACCGGCGCACCTGCCGTGGGCGGGTGGGGGTGTGTCCGTACCGGCGTACGCCGTCCCGGGTGCGGGTGCGGGTGCGGGTGCGGATGTGGATGTGGATGTGGAGCTGAGTGCGACGGCTGGGACGGCGGCGTACGTCTCCGAAACCGCGCTCCCGGCACGCGCGCCCGCGGATACCGCGCTCCCGGTATCCGCCCCCGCCGATGCGGTCGATACCGCGCTCCCGGTACCCACCCCCGTCGGCCCCGGAGCCGTCCGGTGAACGCCACGCTGATCGCCGTCGGGCTCTCCCTCGTCTCGGCCGGCGCCTACGCGGCCGCCGCCGTGGCCCAGTCCCGGCTGGCCGGGCGCACCGAGCCCTCCGCCGGGGTGCTGCGCCTGCTCGGCCGGGGCGCCTGGTGGTCGGCGGTCGGGCTGAACGCCGGGGGAGCGCTCCTTCATGTCGCCGCGCTCAACTACGGCCCGCTGACCCTGGTCCAGCCGCTCGGCGCGCTCACCCTCGTTGCCGCCGTCCCGCTCGGGGCCTGGGCCGCCGGACGCCGGGTCGGGCGCACCGAGTGGCGGGGCACGGTCCTGACCCTGCTCGGTCTCGGCGCGCTGCTCCTGACGGCGGGCGGCTCCGCCCCGCACGACACCCTCACCCTTCCCGAGGCCCTCGGCGTCGGCGCCGCGACCATGGCGGTCGTCGCCGGGCTCAGCCGCCCGGGAGCCCGCCCGGGGCTGCGGCACGCGGCGGCCTCCGGGATCACCTCCGGGGTCGCCTCCGCGCTCACCCAGACCCTGACGGTCGCCGTCACCGACCACACCACCGGCCCGCTGTTCAGCTGGCGGCTGCTGACGGTGGCGCTGCTCGTCTCCGCCTTCGCGATGGGCGGCCTGCTGCTGTCCCAGACCGCCTACCGGGGCGGCCTCGGCGCCCCGCTCGCCGTCGTCACCCTCGCCAACCCGGTCGCGGCCGCCGCGATCGGCCTGGCCCTCCTCGGCGAACGCCTCCAGGGCGGTCCGGTCAGCCTGGCCCTGGCGCTGGCCGGTACGGCGGCGGCCGTACGCGGGGTGATCCTGCTCAGCCGGGCCCAGGCGGACGGCACGGAGAACGGCCCGAAGCGCCGGGCGCAGGCGCGAGGCACAGGCGGTCAGGCCCAGGCCCAGGCGCGTGGCACCGACAGCAGCCAGGCCCCGGCCCCGGCCCGAGCACAGAACGCGGACCCGGGACGCGATACGGCCGAGAGCCCCGTGCCCGTCGGCCCGGTCCCCTCCCGGGCCGTCATCGGCCGCCCCCGCCCCGTGGACGGTACGCCGTTCGGCGCGGAACCCCTCACCGTACGGGCGGTCGGTCGGTCCCTCCCGTAAGGGTCAGCCGTCCAGGTCGGCGATGGCCCGGGTCAGCCAGCCGATCCAGAACGTCTCCAGGTCGATACCGCCCCGCAGCACCAGATACCGCAGCCGGCCCTCGTCCGTCGTCGGCGCCGGGGTGAAGTCCCGCTCCTCGATCCCCTGGTACTCCGCCAACTGCCGCTCATGCAGGGCGAGATGGCGGCGCAGCTCCGCCCCCATCCCGTTCACCCCGACGACCGCCGCCGCCCGCATCCGCAGCAGCAGCGGATCGCGGACCGGGCGCGGGTCCTCGGGGATCGCCACCCAGGCGGCCAGCTCCTCGCGGCCGGCGGGGAGGACTTCGTACTCCTTCTTCTGGCCCCGGGCCGGTGCCGCCGTGGGCAGCGCCCTGATCCGTCCCGCCTGCTCCAGTTTTCCCAGCTCGCGGTAGATCTGCTGGTGCGTGGAGGACCAGAAGTAGCCGATGGACCGGTCGAACCTGCGGGTCAGTTCGAGACCCGAGGACGGCTTCTCCAGCAGAGCGGTGAGAATCGCGTGCGGCAGTGACATGACGTGCATCCTAAGGACGAGGGCTCACAGGGCCGCAGGACAGGAGTTCACCGCCCCCAGCACCACGGCTCACAGCACCACGGCTCACAGCGCCACGGCTCACAGCGCCGCGGCCAGCTCCGTGCCCTGGCGGATCGCCCGCTTCGCGTCCAGTTCGGCCGCCACGTCCGCGCCGCCGATCAGGTGGACCGGGCCGCCCGCCGCGCGCAGCTCCTCGTACAGCTCGCGGCGCGGTTCCTGGCCCGCGCAGAGCACCACGGTGTCCACCGGCAGCACCCGCCGCTCGCCGTCGACCGTGAGGTGGAGGCCCTCGTCGTCGATGAGGTCGTAGGAGGCGCCCGCGATCATCTCGACGCCCCGGTGGCGCAGTTCGGTGCGGTGGATCCAGCCCGTCGTCTTGCCGAGGCCCGCGCCGACCTTGGTGGTCTTGCGCTGGACCAGGTGGACGGTACGGGGCACCTTGGGGCGCTCGGGGGTGCGCAGCCCGCCGCGCTCCTCGTACGCCGTGTCCACGCCCCACTGCCGGAAGAACGTCTCCGCGTCCAGGCTCGGCGCGTCCCCTCCGTCGGTGAGGAACTCCGCCACGTCGAAGCCGATCCCGCCCGCGCCCACGATCGCAACCCGGTCGCCGACCGGTGCCCCGTCGCGCAGCACGTCCAGGTAGCTGACGACGTTCGGGTGGTCCGTGCCGGGGATCGCGGGGGTACGCGGCTCGACGCCGGTCGCGAGCACGATCTTGTCGAACCCGTCCAGGGTCCCGGCGTCCGCCCGGGTGGACAGGCGCACCTCGATGTCCAGCTCCGCCAGCCGCGTACGGAAGTAGCGCAGCGTCTCGTTGAACTCCTCCTTGCCCGGCACCCGGCGGGCCACGTTGAGCTGTCCGCCGATCTCGTCCGCCGTGTCGAACAGCGTCACCGCGTGCCCCCGCTCGGCCGCCGTGACCGAGCAGGCGAGCCCCGCCGGACCGGCGCCGACCACGGCGACGCGTTTACGGGTCCGGGTGGGGCTCAGGACGAGCTCGGTCTCGTGGCAGGCGCGCGGGTTGACCAGGCAGGAGGTGATCTGAAGGCTGAAGATGTGGTCCAGGCACGCCTGGTTGCACCCGATGCACGTGTTGATCGCGTCCGCCCGGCCCGCCGCCGCCTTGGCGACGAACTCCGGGTCGGCGAGGAAGGGCCTCGCCATCGAGACCATGTCCGCCCGGCCCGAGGCGAGGATCTCCTCGGCGACCTCGGGGGTGTTGATGCGGTTGCTCGTCACCAGCGGTACGGAGACGGCCCCGCGCACCTTCTCGGTCACCCAGGTGAAGGCGCCGCGCGGCACGGAGGTGGCGATGGTGGGGATGCGCGCCTCGTGCCAGCCGATGCCGGTGTTGATGATCGTCGCGCCCGCCGCCTCGATCTCCTTCGCCAGCGTCACGACCTCCTCCAGCGTCGAGCCGCCCGGCACCAGGTCCAGCATGGAGAGGCGGTAGATGAGGATGAAGTCGCTGCCGACCCGCTCGCGGACCCGGCGCACGATCTCCAGGGGGAGCCGGATGCGGTTCTCGTAACTGCCGCCCCAGCGGTCGGTGCGGTGGTTGGTCGCGGAGACGATGAACTCGTTGATCAGATAGCCCTCGGAGCCCATGATCTCGACGCCGTCGTACCCCGCGTACCGAGCCAGCTCGGCCGCCCGGACGAACTCCTCGATGGTCTCCTCGACCTGCTCGTCGGTGAGGGCGTTCGGGGTGAACCCGCTGATGGGGGCCTTGAGCGCGCTCGGCGCCACCAGGTCCGGGTGGTGCGCGTACCGGCCGAAGTGCAGGATCTGCATCGCGATCCGGCCGCCCGCCGCATGCACCGCCGAGGTGATCTCGCGGTGCTGGTCCGCCTCCGCCTCGGTCGTCATCTTCGCCCCGCCGGGGAAGGAGCAGGCCCGCTCG
This sequence comes from Streptomyces sp. NPDC059452, assembly GCF_042750035.1. Taxonomy (NCBI): domain Bacteria; kingdom Bacillati; phylum Actinomycetota; class Actinomycetes; order Kitasatosporales; family Streptomycetaceae; genus Streptomyces; species Streptomyces sp. NPDC059452. The sequence goes on along the minus strand of NZ_JBHYVE010000016.1, from coordinate 169,877 downwards.
CTGGGGGCGATGCCCCCGGTGACGATGAGGCCGACGCCGCCCCGGGCGCGCTCCGCGTAGAAGGCCGCCATCCGCTCGAAGCCGCGCTCGGCCTCCTCCAGGCCGATGTGCATCGAGCCCATGAGCACCCGGTTGGGGAGGGTGGTGAACCCGAGGTCGAGCGGGCTCAGCAAGGTGGGGTACAGGCTCATCCGGGGTCTCCTCCGCACGGGGTCGTCGCGTCAGTTGTAGACCACCGCGAGCCGCTTATGCAACAAGTTGCACAATGATCTGTGTCGCACTGCGGACACTCCAGGCACAACGGGTACTCCGGGCACTGCGGGTGCTACAGGCCTTGCGCGCGCTGCGGGCCTTGCGGCGCCGGGCTCGTGCCCCGTACGGCGTACTCGGCCGGGCCCGCCCACCGGCGGCCGACGAGAGTGGGACCCGTAGCCACAGCCCGCCCCACAGCCCCGCCACACCCCCACAGCCCCGCCACACCCCCACAAGCCCTGCCACCCCCCCCACAGTCCCCTCATCCCGGGAGTCCTCATGGTCTGCGTCAACCGGCGTGATCTCGGCCTGCTCGCCCTGCGCGTCGGCACCGGAGCGGTGCTCGCCGCCCACGGCAGCCAGAAGCTGGCCGGCTGGTTCGGCGGCGGAGGCATCCAGGGCACCACGGCCGCGATGGAGGCCATGGGCTTCCACCCGCCCAGGCACAGCGCCGTCGCCGCCGGGCTCGGCGAGGCGGGCGGCGGGGTGCTGCTGGCCCTCGGGCTCGCCACCCCCGCCGCGGGTGCCGCGGCCGCCGGGGCGATGGCGGGGGCGGTGGCCGTGCACGCCCCGGCGGGCTTCTTCGCCCAGGGCGGCGGCTACGAGTACCCGGCCTTCCTCGGCTTCACGGCCGCCGCCGTCGGCCTCACCGGCCCCGGCCGGTACTCCGTGGACCACGTCACCTGCCACATCTTCGACCGGCCCTGGATGGTCGCCCTCGCCTTCGTGGGCAGCGCGGCCGCGGCGGCCGCGGTGGTCGGCAAGCGCGCGAAGGGGCAGTCCGGCGCAGGGCAGTCCGGAGCAGGACAGTCCGGAGCAGGACAGTCCGGCGCGGGGGAGTCCGACAAGGGGCAGGAGGCGGGGCGATGAGCGAGGACCCGCGCCTGTACGACGGCTCCGCCGGCCCCCCTCCGGTGCCCGACCCGGAGAGTGCCTGGGTCACCGGAGGGGTGCTGTTCGCCGGAGTGCTGCTGCTGTGCCAGGGGGTGGTCGCGGCCCTCCAGGGCATCGCCGTCCTGGCCGACAGCGATGTCTACGGCGCGGTCGGCGACTACCTCTACCGGTTCAGCCTCACCAGCTGGGGCTGGATCCACCTGGTGCTGGGCGGCTGCGCCGCGATCACCGGCGCCGGGCTCCTCAAGGGTGCCGGGTGGGCCCGGCTCGCCGGTGTCGTCATCGCCTCCCTCGCCCTGTTCGCACAGTTCCTCTTCCTGCCGTACGCGCCCGTGTGGTCGGTGCTCATGATCGGGCTGGACATCTTCGTGATCTGGGCGCTGTGCGCCTACCGGCCCTCGGCCGGGGCCTCGGCGCCGGGCGCCGCCCTGCGCTGACCGCCTACGTCCTCGCGGCTCAGCGCGCCCGGCCACCAGGACTTCGGCCCGATGTCCCTGACCAGCGCCGGGACGAGGAGCGAGCGGACGACCAGGGTGTCCAGCAGGACGCCGAAGGCGACGATGAAGGCGATCTGCACGAGGAACGCCAGCGGGATCACACCCAGCGCGGCGAAGGTGGCCGCCAGCACGACACCGGCCGACGTGATGACCCCGCCGGTCGTGGTGAGCCCGCGCAGGATGCCCTCCCGGGTGCCGTGGCGCAGCGACTCCTCGCGGACCCGGGACATCAGGAAGATGTTGTAGTCGACGCCCAGGGCGACCAGGAACACGAACCCGTACAGCGGCACCGAGGAATCCGTACCGCTGAAGCCGAACACATGGGTGAAGACCAGTGAGGAAATCCCCAGCGTGGCAAGGAAGTTCAGGGCGACCGTGGTCACCAGCAGCACCGGCATCAGCAGGGACCGCAGCAGGAAGACCAGGATCACCAGGATGATCGCCAGCACCACCGGCACGATCAGCGTGCGGTCGTCCTCGGCCGTGCGCTGGGTGTCGTACTGCTGGGCCGTGTAGCCGCCGACCAGCGCGTCCGAGTCCGGCACCGCGTGGACCGCCTCGCGCAGGGCGGCGACCGTCTCCTTGGCGTTGTCGCTGTCGGCCGCGTCCTCCAGCGTCGCGTCGATCCGGACCTTGCCGTCGACGACGAGCGGTTCGCCGCCCGGGCGGCCGCCCTCGCTTACGGGGGCGACCGAGGCCACGCCGTCCGTACGGGTCGCGGCCTCGCTCACCTCGTCCAGCTTGTCGGCCGCCGCGATGATCACCGCCGGATTGCCGGAGCCGCCGGGGAAGTGCTCGCCCAGCGTCTGCTGGGCGGCCACGGACGGGGCGTCGTTGACGAAGATCTCGTCGAGCGGCACGCCCTTGGAGGTGAGCGTGGGGGCGAAGGCGGCGCAGGCGATCAGGGCGGCCAGCGTGATCGCCCAGACCTTGCGGGGGGCCCGGTCGACCAGGGCCGCGACCTTGTCCCAGATGCCGTGCGCTCCGGACGCGTCCTTGGCGGACCTGGGCTTCGCGGGCCAGTACGCCCTACGGCCCAGCAGTACCAGGGCGGCGGGCAGGAAGGTGAGGGCGCTCAGGACCGAGCAGACGATGCCGATCGCGCCCACCGGACCGAGCGCCCGGTTGTTGGTGAGATCGCTGAGCAGCAGGGCGAGCAGACCCGCCGCCACCGTCGCGGCGCTGGCCGTGATCGGCCCGAAGGACTCGCGCAGCGCCACCCGCATCGCGGCGAACCGGTCGCCGTGGACGGCGAGTTCCTCCCGGAACCGGGCGGTGAGCAGCAGCGCGTAGTCCGTCGCGGCGCCGATCACCAGGATCGACAGGATGCCCTGCACCTGGCCGTCCACCCGCACGATGTCGTGGTCGGCGAGCACGTAGACGATCGCGCAGGCCAGCCCCAGGGCGAACACGGCACCGAGGATGATGAGGAAGGGGAGCAGCACACTGCGGTACACCAGCAGCAGGATCACGAGCACCGTGATCAGGGCCACGGCGAGGAGCAGCCCGTCGATGCCCGCGAACGCGTCCGACAGATCGGCCTGACTCGCGGCCGGTCCCGCCAACTGCACGGTCGCGTCCGGCACTTCCGCACCGGCCTTCTCGACCTCCGCCAGCACCGTCGGCAGTTCGTCCCCCAGGTCCGGGCTCAGCTGCACGATGCCCTGGAGCGCGAGGCCGTCCTCGGAAGGCAGTGCGGGGGAGGCCTTCCCGACGACGCCCTCGGTGTCCGCGAGCGAGGCCAGAGCGCCGGTCGCGGCCTCCCGCTGCGCAGCGCCGACCGGCGCGCCCTCGTCCTTCGACGTCCATACGAGGATGACCGGGAGGGTCTCGTTCTGCTGGAACGCCCTCTGCGCGTCGATGACTTGGGTGGATTGGGCGTTCTGGGGCAGGAAGGACGCCTGGTCGTTGGTGGCGACCTCGCCGAGCTTCCCGGCGTACGGACCGAGCCCGCCGCCGATGCCGAGCCAGGCGATCAGCAGGACGACGGGGATCAGCCAGCGGGCCGACCGTGCAGGGGTGAACATGCCTCTCCCGGGGTGCGAGGAGTATCTCAACGGCTTCTGACGACTTCTGGTGAGTTCAGACGACTTCTGGCAACGTCTCAACGGTGAACAATCTCAATTGTTGAAATACATTAGCCCAGTGCTCGCGGGGGAGCCGCACGGGTCCCCCTCAGGGGATGCCGGGTGGGCGGGGGGCGTACGGGGAGTGCTTCGGCGGGCCATCCCCTCATGGATGCACCCGGGCGCGGAAAAGCTCAGCGACGCGCCGGAGGCGCCTCGGACAGCTCCTCGTTCATCGCCGAGAGGAAGCGCAGGACGGTCGTCAGCTCCGCCTCGCTGAAACGTGCGCGCGCCCGGTCGGTGGCCTCGGCGAGCGGCATGAAGTAGTCACGGGCGGCCATCCGGGCGCTCGCCTCGTAGTGGACGTGCACCACCCGGCGGTCGGTGCTCTCCCGGGCCCGCCGGACGTGACCGGCCCGCTCCAGGCGGTCGAGACAGGCGGTCACCGCGCCCGAGGTCAGGCCCAGGTGCTCGCGCAGCGCGCCCGGTGTGAGGGGGGCGGGGGCGTCGAGAATCGCCGCGAGCGCCGTCACGTCGGTGGGGTGCAGATGCTGCTTCGCCGCGAATCCGTGGGTCATCCGGTTGATCTCGCCGTTCATCCGGCGCAGCTCCACCGCGAACGCCTGGAGACCGGCGGCGGATCCGGGTTCCGGGGCCGCCTCGGGGTCCGAGGCGCCGCCTCGGGTCTGTCGGCTGTCAGCGCTGGTCACGTACTCAGCGTATAGAACCCGTGCCCATGGCCGGTGCCCGGACCATCACGCGGTCCGGGCACCGGTCACGGGCACGAGCAGTGTCACCACGACGCCCGGTCATGGGCACGGGCGGTAGCACCACGACGCTCGGTCATGGGCACGGGCGGTGTCACCACGATGGCCCGGTCCCGGTCACGACGTCGGCATGAGCACCGTGTCGACCAGGTTGACCGTGGCGTTGGCCGTCGGCACATTGCCACAGACGATCTTCGAGGAGTCGTTCACCGTGAAGTCCGTACCGGACCCCTTCACGGTGAGGTCGCTGCCCTCCAGGGTCTTGTAGGTGCCGTCCTCCAACTGCTGTGTGGTCAGCTTCTCGCCCACCACGTGGTACGTCAGCACCTTGGTGAGCTCCTCCTTGTCGTTGAGCAGCGCGTTCAGGTCCGCCTGCGGGATCTTCTCGAACGCGTCGTTGGTCGGTGCGAACACCGTGATGTTCTCGGCGTTGTTGAGGGTGTCCACCAGATCGGCCTTCTCGATGGCGCTGACCAGGGTGGAGAGTTCGGGGTTGTTGGAAGCCGCGGTGGCGACCGGGTCCTTCGCCATGCCCTCAAGACTGCCCGCGCCCTCCGTCGGGACGGAGGCACAGGCCGGACCGAACGGTTCTGCCGGCGCCTCGGCCTGCGCCGACGGTGCGAAGAACACCAGAGAGGCGGGGAAGGCGAGTGCGGCGGCGGCCGCAGCGGTGCGCTGCAGGCGAGTGATGGTCATGATGTCTCCTCCGGCAAGTGGCGGTGAGATATTCACGCCTAACGGCATGGGGGGCCGTAAAACCAGTAGCCCACAGAAGATGTTCCGGGTCAAATGCGGAGCCCCGGTAAAGTAATTTGGTGGGTGTTTCGAGGAGGTGGGGAAGGGGATGGAGAAAGAGTTCCGGGGAGCGCTCGCGACTGCCGCCGACGCTCGACGACCCCTTCCACGTGCAGGTAGGGGCGGTTTCGACGCAGAAACGACGCGGCAGGACCGGTGGAGTGGTGTGCTGCACGGTGGAGGCATGGGTAGCTTCTGCCGTGAGGAGGCGGAATTCGCCGAGCGCTGTCGAAAATTGCTGATCGGTCGGCGGGGAGTCGACCGATCGGGAAATGTTACGCGCATTTAAGGAAAAGCCGTGCGGGTAATTTTCCTGCGCGCATCGCATTTTGTGAATTCACCTTCCCGGCGCTGCCCGACGGCCCCGCCCCGGTCCGGCAGGAGTTGATCCGCCGGACCGGGGCAACCGGCATGGCATGAATACCCGTTCAGTAGCAGCTCAGGGGCGCGGCCGGGCCAGGCGGGCCGCCGACAGCACCGCGGTGGAGGCCGGGGCCCGGGCCGGATTCGGGGCCCGTGGGGTCATCTACGCCCTCGTGGGCGCCCTCGCCCTGCAGATCGCGTTCTCCGGAGGCGGCGGCCGGCAGGCGGACCGGGGCGGAGCGATCGCCGAGATAGCCGAGCAACCCTTCGGCAGGATCGTGCTGTGGCTGCTGGGCATCGCCCTGGTGGGCATGGCGCTGTGGCGGCTCTCCGAGGCGCTCTTCGGCCAGGCGGGCCCCGATGGCGCCAAGCCCACCAAGCGGGCCATGGCCGCAGGGCGCTGCGTCTTCTACGGCTTCGCCGCCTACTCCGTCCTGTCCTTCGCGGCAGGCGAATCGGGCAGCGGCGGCGGCTCGTCCGACCAGCAGTCCCAGGACATCACCGCCAAGGTGCTGGGCTGGCCCGGGGGCCAGTGGATCGTCGGCGTCGGGGGCGCCGCGATCGCCGCCGCCGGTATCTGGATCGCGGTCCGCGCCATCATGCGCAAGTACCACAAGCACCTGAAGACGGCGGAGATGTCTCAACGGGTGCGCCGTGTTCTCGACTTCACCGGCGTGTTCGGTGGCTCCGCGCGGGGTGCCGTCTTCGCCACCGCAGGCGGGTTCGCCGTGGCGGCGGCCGTCAAGCACGAGCCCGACCAGTCCAAGGGGATGGACGACACCCTGCGCTCCTTCACCGATACGCCCGTCGGCCCGTGGCTCCTGGTGGTCATCGCCCTTGGCCTGGTCGCCTTCGGGGTCTTCTCCTGGTTCAACGCCCGCTACCGCAAGGTCTGACCGACGCCGCCCCCGGTCACCCGGGGCGGCCCGCCGACCGCCGCACCCCGGCGGGCCGCGTCCTCACGGGCGGCCTGCTCGGGGTGGCGGCGACGCCAGTACGGGTTGTCGTGCGGCAACCCGCCGGTGACCCGCCCGTACATCCCGAAGGTCAGGATCAGCAGCCCCATCACGAAGCTGAAGATCACGTTGGACATGCCGAAGTCCAGGATGTTGGCGCCCTTGTCCAGGATGAAGATGTGGACGAAGCCGCTGAGCAGGAAGAGTGAGCCGACCGTCATGTTCACCATCGACGCGACGTTCCCGCCGATCACCGCCCCGGCGATCAGCACCAGGCCGACGACGACGGAGATCAGGCTCAGCAGGCCGTTGGTCGACAGCCCGGCCACCTGGGAGCCGTTGGTGTCGAAGAAGCCCAGCCGGTTGGTGAAGCCGAGAATGCCGAAGACCAGGAGGATGACTCCGCAGAGCCCCGCTCCGATCCGGTAGACGGTCGCGAGCCGGTGGTCCAGGGGGAGTTCGTCGCTCAGTTTCATGGCCGTCTCCTGTTCAGTGCCTGATCCGAAGGTCCGATGGGCCGTGCGCCCCCCTTTCCCTCCTCCCTCCCCCGCCTCACTCAGCCTCCCCCGCCTTACTCCGCTAAGGACGCGCCTCACTCAGCCTCCCCCGCCTTACTCCGCTAAGGACGCGACTCACTCCGCCGATGCCGCGCTCTCCGCGACGGAGCGTCGGATGCGCAATATCGCGCGCCGGGAGTGACTCTTCACCGTGCCGAGAGGCAGCCCCGTCCGCTCGGCGATCTGGACGTGCGTCAGGTCGTCGAAGAACGCCAGGCAGAGGATGCGCCGCTGCACCAGGGGCAGTTTGCGCAGCTCCTGCGCCACCAGCACCCGGTCCAGCGCCGCCTCCGGCCGCTCGGCCGTCCCAAGGGCGTCGGCCCCCTCGCGTGTGGCCTGGGCCGTCGCATGGGCCAGAGCCAGCTCCGTACGCCGGGAACGGGCCGCATGGGCGTCCGCGATCTTGCGGCGGGCGATGCCGACCAGCCACCCGGGCAGTGGACCCCGTACCGCGTGGTAGCCCTGACGGCCCCGCCACGCGGCGAGGAACGTCTGCTGCGCCACGTCCTCGGCCTCCCGGGCGTCCCCCAGGGACTGGGCCGCCAGCGAGTACACGAGCGCACCCCACCTGCGGTACACCAGGGCGAAGCTGTCCTCGTCGCCGCGCACGAACCCCGCGGCCAGCCGCTCCGAGTCGGCCCGGTCCTCGGCCCGGGCGGGTGACAGGGCCACCGGGCGGGCCTCGCTGACGAGCGCCGTCATGTCTGTCCGTCCTCTCCGCCCCGCCGCGCGTGCGGGCAGCCTCCGGGGCGACGGGCACGCCCGCCGCTTCGCTTGATCTCCAGGCAACCGGGCGGCGAAGCGCCGGGCAACATGCATCGTTTCTGCGTCGTATGGTGGGCTGTATGGACGACGCGGTCTCCACGCTCACCGAAAGGCCCGCCGTCGGTGGCCTGACCACCGGCGCGGTCGCCCGGCTGCTGGGGGTGGCGCCGACGACCCTGCGCTCGTGGGACCGCCGCTACGGGATCGGCCCGGCCTCCCGTGAGGGCGGTCGGCACCGGCGGTGGACGTCGGCCGACATCCGGCTGCTGGAGTGCATGTGCGGCCTGACCAACGCGGGAATGCCCCCGGCCGAGGCCGCCCGCGCGGCCCTGGCGACCACCTCCCGGCCCGCCGCCGGGCCGGACGAGCGGGCGGGAGGCGAGGGGAAGCGCGCCTCCCGCGCCCCGGGGGCGCTCCCGGTCGGCCGGGCGCGCCGCGAGTGCCGCGGGCTGGCCAGGGCGGCCGTCCGGCTGGACGCGCAGGCCATGGACGAGCTGCTGACCGCGGCCATCGAGCGGTACGGGCTGCTCGCCGCCTGGGACTCGGTCATCATGCCGACGCTGCACGCCGTCGGCCGCAAGTGGGAGACGGCGGGCGAGCGGTACATCGAGGTCGAGCACCTGCTCTCCTGGCATGTCTCCAGCGCGCTGCGCCGGGCCGCGTCACAGCGCGCGCCCCGATCCGGTGCCGGGGTCTCCCTCCTGGCCTGTACCCCGGAGGAGAGCCATACGCTGGCCCTGGAGGCGCTCGCCGCCGGACTGGCCCAACAGGGCTTGCCCGTCAGGATGTTCGGCGCGGCCCTGCCGGTGGAGGCGATGGAGGAGGCGGTACGGCGTACGGGTCCCGCCGCCGTCGTGCTCTGGGCCCAGTCCCGGTCCACCGCGAGCCGGGCGCTGGTGGCGCGGGTGGAGTCCATCGAGTGGGGCGTACGGGGAGCCAGGCGGCGGCCGGTCGTCCTGGCCGCCGGACCGGGCTGGGCCGGGCAGTTGCCACCGGGAGTCCGCCATCCCTCCGGTCTGGCCGAGGCGTTGGAGGCGCTCGCGGCCATCAGCCGTCGATGAGCCCCTGTACGGCCCCGAGTTGGACCGCCGGCCCGGGGAGCTTCCGGGACCGGGCGCGGGACCTGGCACGGAAGGTGCGGCGGTAGGCGTCCGGCGCGACACCGACCGTCCGGTGGAAGTGGCGGCGCAGGGTGGTGGCGGTGCCCATGCCCGTGGCCGTCGCGATGGCGTCCACCGTGTCGTCGGTGGTCTCCAGCAACTCCTGTGCGCGGCGGATTCGTTGGGCGAGCAGCCACTGCAAGGGGGTCGTGCCGGTGGCCGACTTGAAGTGGCGGCCGAGGTGCCGCGAACTCATCCGCGCCTGCCGGGCCAGGTCCTCCACGGTGAGCGGCCGGTCCAGCCGCCGCATCACCCAGGGGAGGAGATCGGCGAGCGGATGGCCGCCCGGCGCGGGCACCGGGGTCGTGACGAACTGCGCCTGTCCGCCGTCCCGGTGGGGCGGCACGACCAGGCGGCGGGCGAGGGTGTTGGCGACCGCCGAGCCGTGGTCGAGCCGGACGAGATGCAGGCACAGGTCCATGGCGGCGGCCTTGCCCGCGGAGGTGAGGACGCTGTCGTGGTCCACGTAGAGGACATCCGGGTCGACCGTCACCCGGGGGTGGCGCTCGGCCAGCACCCGGGTGTGCGCCCAGTGCGTGGTCGCCCGCCTGCCGTCCAGCAGACTCGCCGCCGCCAGCACGAAGGCGCCCGTGCAGAGGGAGGCCACCCGGGCCCCCGCCTCATGGGCCGCGCGGACGGCGTCGACCAGCTCGGCCGACGGGGCCCGGTCGATGTCCGCCCAGCCGGGGACGATCACGGTGTGGGCGTCCACGAGCCCGTCGAGCCCCCGGTCGGGCTCCAGCCGGAACCGCCCGGCCCGTACGGTGTCCGGACCGCAGAGCGAGAGCCGGTACCAGGAGTCCGCCCCGTCGGGTGCGTGTGAACCGAAGACCTCGCAGGCCAGGGCCAGTTCGAAGTGCAGCATGCCGTCGGTGACGGCGAGCGCGACTGCGGTCATGTCCGAAAGTGTACGGGCCATGGCGTTCCGGACCGTCGCGGTGGACGACCGGCCCCGGCCAGGATGTCCGTGACGGGAAGCCGTGGGCGGTAGAGCCGCAGCTGCGGATCATCCACGTACGACGGAAACGTGCGACGGAAACGTGCGACGGAAACGTACGACGGAAACGTGCGACGGAATGGAGACAACTCATGGGATCGGACCGGACGGTGGCGGTCTTCGGCGCCTACGGACACACCGGGCGGTTCGTGGTGGCGGAGTTGAGGGTGCGCGGATTCCACCCCGTTCTCGTCGGCCGCGACCCCGACAAGCTGAAGGCACTGGCGTACGGAACGGGGGCGTACGGAACGGGGGCGCACGGGACCGGAACGTACGGGACCGGAACGTACGGGACCGGAGCTTACGGAACCGTGCCGGACACCCGTACGGCATCGGCCCACGACCCCGCCTCGATCGACCGGGCCCTCATCGGCGCGGCAGCCGTCATCAACTGCGCGGGCCCCTTCGCCACGACGGCGGCCCCCGTGATCGAGGCCGCCCTGCGCGTGGGCATCCCCTATCTGGACGTGGCGGCCGAGATCGAGGCCAGCCTCGACACCTTCGCCCACTACGCCGAACGTGCCCGGGAAGAAAGGGCGTTGATCGTCCCGGCGATGGCCTTCTTCGGCGGCTTCGGGGACCTGCTGGTCACCGCGGCGATGGGTGACTGGACGGCGGCCGACGAGGCGCACATCGCGTACGGGCTGAGGAGCTGGCACCCCACCGCCGGGACCCGCACAGCGGGCGCGGTCTCCCGGGAGCGGCGGGGCGTCGGCCGCCGCATCCGTTACACCGGCGGGCGGCTGGAGCACCGCGACGACGCCCCGCCCACCCTGGAGTGGCCCTTCCCCCAACCGCTGGGCCCCCGCACGGTGATCGGGGAGTTCACGATGGCCGATGTCGTCACCGTACCGAGCCATCTGGCCGTCCCCGAGGTGCGCACCTACATGACGGCCGAGGCGGCCCGTGACCTCGCCTCCCCGGACACATCGGCCCCGGCGCCGGTCGACGAACGGGGGCGCTCCGACCAGACGTTCGTCGTCGATGTGGTCGTGCGCTCGGGCGGAGCGGAACGGCGGGCCGTCGCCCGGGGGCAGGACATCTACGCCGTCACCGCGCCCCTGGTGGTGGAAGCGGCCGAGCGCGTCCTGACGGGGCGCACCCGCGCGGTCGGCGTCGCCTCGGCGGGCGCGATGTTCGACGCCCCCGGCTTCCTGCGGGCGCTGTCCCCGCACATCACCGTCGAACTGTTCACACAGTCGGCCGAGGGGCGAACAGCGGCGCGTAGGAGTGGCCTTCCGGCGTGAGGACGAGCACGAAGTCCTCGCCCATGGCCACCGCCATCTCCCGCAGCCCACGGCCCGCCGCCCCCGCCCGCCCCCTCACCTGCGCAGGAACTCCGCCAGCCCCGTCAGCAGCCGCTCGACGTCGTCCGTGTCGTTGTACGGGGACAGCCCCACGCGCAGCCCGCCCTCGTCGCCGAGGCCCAGGTGCCGGGAGGCCTCCAGGGCGTAGAAGGAACCGGCCGGGGCGTGGACGCCGGAGCGGGCGAGGAAGCGGTACGCGTCCGAGGCGTCCCGGCCCTCGAAGGTGAGCAGCAGGGTGGGCGTCCGCTCGGCCGCCCGGGAGTGCAGGGTCACCCCGCCCAGCTCGGCCAGCGCCTTTTCCAGGGTCTCCAGCAGGGCGCTCTCATGGGCGCCGATCGCCGTGAACGCCGACCGCAGCCGCTCCCGCCGCCCGGCCGTCGCGCCGTCGGCACCCAGGTCCGCGATGAAGTCGACGGCGGCGCGGGTCGCCGCCAGCATCTCGTAGGGGAGGGTGCCGAGTTCGAAGCGCTCGGGGACGGCGTCGGTGGACGGCACCAGCTTGTCGGGGCGCAGGGTCTCCAGCAGCTCGGGGCGGGCGGCCAGCACGCCGTGGTGGGGGCCGAAGAACTTGTACGGCGAGCAGACGAAGAAGTCGGCGCCGAGCCGCTCCACATCCACGAAGTCGTGCGCCGTCAGGTGCACCCCGTCGACGTGGAACAGCGCACCGGCCCGGTGGACCAGCTCCGCGATCGCGGCGATGTCGGGCCGGGTGCCGATCAGGTTGGAAGCCCCGGTCACCGCGACCAGCCGCGTGCGGTCGCTCAGCAGTGCGCCGACGGCCTCCGCGGGCAGCTCCCCGGTGGCCGGGTCGAACTCCGCCCACCGCACCACCGCACCGGCCCGTTCGGCCGCCTGCACCCAGGGGCGGATATTGGCGTCGTGGTCCAGTCGGCTGACCACCACCTCGTCGCCGGGCGCCCAACTCCCGCACAGGACGCGGGAGATGTCGTACGTGAGCTGGGTCGCGCTGCGTCCGAAGACGATCCCGGCCGGGTCGGCGCCCAGCAGATCCGCCAGCGCCTGCCGGAAGCCGCCGACGATCGTCTCCGCGTGGATCTCCCCGGGCAGCGTGGCGCCCCGGATCGACAGCGGGCGGCTCAGCGCCTCGGTGAAGGCCGCGATGACGGGCGCCGGGGTCTGGGTGCCGCCGGGTCCGTCGAAGTGCGCCGTACCGGCCCGGAGGGCGGGGAACTGCGCGCGCACAGTGCTGACGTCATAACTCAAGGGGACTCCCTCGCTCATGGGCGCCCGGGCCGGGGCACGGTTCGGCGCCGATCATCGCAGGGGTGCCCCCGCCCGTGAAGGACCGCAGGGGTGCCCCCGCCTGTGAAAGGGCACCTCGCGCCGACGAGTGCGCGGGCGCACGGCCCCGGGCCGACAGTGCGCCGCCGCGTACGAAAACACTTCACGGCGCATGCGTCTGCGCCCGTCACACGGCACAGGGATGATCCTATGAGGGAATTCTTCGCACAAATTGACTAAGCCAGTTTCATGAAGGATTCCCGCATTGCTCTCCCTCGGGAAATCCGCTTCACGGAGGTGTGCGGCGAACGCCCGTGAAGAGTCCGCAATTTCGGTGACGGGGTGGTGGTTAAAGCCCTGGGAATCGGAAATGAATGATCTGGGCCGATGGAGCTGGGGGGTATCGGTTCACGCCACGGCCCACGGCCCGTTTCCGTCGGAGCCGGGTGTCCGGATGGGGCGGTACAGGAGCGGCTGCTCATGGCCCAGGGTGCCCAACAACCCCTAGGTCGCCCTTGAACTGCACCGATGCGATGTTCTCTCCTAGATCACATCTCCTGTGGAGGGTCACGGATGGACGAGTGCGAACGGTCCGCCGATGGCGAGATCGATTCGGTTGGCTATTCGGGCGGCGGGAAGAGCCCGGCCGGAATCTCCCCGGCTTCCGCCCTTCGGGCGGTCGCGTATCCGGTCCTCTTGCTGGCAGTTGTCCTCGTGGGCGCGTCCGCATTGGTTCTGCGCTGGGATCCGGCCGTCGTGAGTCCGCTTTTCCTTGTCGGGACCCTCGTGTATCTGGCCGTTCTTGAACAGCTCATTCCCTATGACCGGAGCTGGCACCCGGGAAAGGACGAGTGGTGCTGGTACGGCGTCTATTTTCTGCTCACCATGGCCGGGAGCGGGCTCGCGCAACTCCTGGTCACGTCCGCCGTCGGGCGGATCGCGCCCGACGAGCCCGCCCACCCGCTGTGGGCCGAGATCCCGGGCGCCCTGCTGGCCGGATCCCTCGTCGGCTACCTGGTCCACCGGCTGGGCCACACCAGCGCCCTCCTGTGGCGGCTGCACGGGGTCCACCACGTACCGCAGAAGGTCAACGTCGCCAACAACGGCGTCAACCACGTCCTGGACATCGTCCTGGCCCAGAGCCTGGTCCAACTGACCCTGGCCCTCCTCGGGTTCTCCCGCCCGGCCGTGCTGGTGACGGGGCTCTTCGTCGTCGCCCAGGGCTACTTCGTCCACGCCAACATCGACGTACGCATCGGCCGGCTCAACCACGTGCTGGCCAGCCCCGAACAGCACCGCCTCCACCACAGCACCGACCTGTCCGAAGCCGGTCACTACGGCTCCGACCTCTCCTGCTGGGACCACCTCTTCGGCAGCTTCACCTGGCGTCCCGGCCGTGAACCCGCCGCCGTCGGCCTCCACGACCCGGCCTCCTTCCCCGGCACCGGAGAGATCCTGGCCAGCCTCCTGCACCCCTGGCGGCGCCGGCCGGAACCGGAACCGGAATCGGGACCACCGGCCGGCCCGGACGCCAACCCCTGATGCGCCACCACGACTTGAGGAGTTCGACATGGCCGAAGCTGACAACCGGGCGTTACGGAACAAGGTGGCGATCATCGGCATGGGCTGCCGCCTGCCCGGCGGGGCCTCGGACCACCGGACGTTCTGGCGGAACCTGATGGCGGGCAAGGACTGCATCACGCCCACCCCGCCCGACCGGTACGACGTCACGACGCTCGGCAGCCGGTTCCGGGACAAACCCGGCCGCCTGGTCGGCGGCCGCGGCGGATACATCGACGGTTTCGACGAGTTCGACCCCGCGTTCTTCGGCATCAGCCCCCGCGAGGCCGACCACATGGACCCGCAGCAACGGAAGTTGCTGGAGGTGGCCTGGGAGACCCTGGAGGACGGCGGTCAGCGCCCCGGCGACCTCGCGGGCGCCAACGTCGCCGTCTACGTCGGCGCGTTCACGCTGGACTACAAGATCCTCCAGTTCGCCGACCTGGGCTTCACCTCGCTGGCCGCGCACACCGCGACCGGCACCATGATGACGATGGTCTCGAACCGGATCTCGTACTGCTTCGACTTCCGGGGCCCCAGCCTCTCCATCGACACCGCGTGCAGCTCCTCCCTGGTCGCCGTCCACCTCGCCTGCCAGGCACTGGACCGGGGCGAGAGTGATCTCGCGCTGGCCGGCGGCACCCTGCTGAACATGGCCCCGCAGTACACGATCGCCGAGACGAAGGGCGGCTTCCTCTCGCCCGGGGGCCGCTCCCGTACGTTCGACGCCGCCGCCGACGGCTATGTACGGGCCGAGGGCGTCGGCCTGGTCGCGCTGAAGCGGCTGGCGGACGCCGTACGGGACGGGGACCGGATCCACGCGGTGATCCTCGGCAGCGGGGTCAACCAGGACGGCCACACCAACGGCATCACCGTGCCCAACCCGGACGCGCAGGTCTCCCTCATCCGCCGCGTCTGCGCCGAGGCCGGGATCACGCCCGGCGAGCTCCAGTACATGGAGGCCCACGGCACCTCCACCCCGGTCGGCGACCCGATCGAGGCCGGAGCCCTGGCCCGTGCCCTCGCCGTCGGACGCAAGCCGGGCGCCCGCGCGTACGTCGGCTCGGTGAAGACCAACATCGGGCACACCGAGTCCGCCGCCGGGATCGCCGGGCTGATCAAGACCGTCCTCTGCCTCAAGCACCGGCACATCCCGCCCCACATCAACCTGGAGCGCCTCAACCCCGCCATCGACCCGGCCACCCTGCCGTACGAGATCCCCACCCGGCCCACCCCCTGGCCCGAACACGACGGGCCCGCCCGGGCGGGCGTCAACTCGTTCGGGTTCGGCGGGACCAACGCCCACGTCGTCCTGGAGGAGGCCCCGCAGCCCGCCCAGGAGGCCGCCCCTTCCGCCGAACGGGCCTGGAGCATCCTGCCGCTCAGCGCCCGGCACCCCGACGCCCTCCCGGAGCTGGCCGCCGGTATCCGCGCCGAGCTGGCCGGTGAGAACGGCCCGCCCGTGGCCCTGTCCGACCTCGGTCACACCCTGGCCCACCGCCGCCAGCACCTCCCGCACCGGCTCTCCGTCGTCCACTCCTCCCGCGCCTCCCTCGACGAGGCACTCGCCGCACTCCAGCGGGGCGAACCGCACCCCCGGGCCGTCCAGGACCGCAGCCGGGACGCCGAAGCACGGCGCCTGGTCTGGGTCTTCACCGGCATGGGGCCCCAGTGGTGGGGAATGGGGCGCCAACTCCTTTCCGAGGAACCGGTGTTCTGTGAGGCCATCACCCAGTGCGACCGTGCCTTGCGGGAGTTCGCCGACTGGTCCCTGATCGAGGAGATGTCCGCCGAGGAGTCCGCCTCGCGCATGGGCGAGACCTGGCTCGCACAGCCCGCCAACTTCGCCCTCCAGGTCGGTCTCGCGGCCCTGTGGCGGGCGTACGGCGTGCGCCCCGACGCCGTCGTCGGACACAGCACCGGGGAGATCGCCGCCTTCTACGAGGCGGGCGTCTACTCCCTCCAGGACGCCGCCCGGATCGTGGTGCACCGCAGCCGCCTCCAGCAGACCCTGGCCGGTACGGGCGCCATGCTCGCGGTGAGCCTGTCGGAGGACGAGGCGGAGCGGCGCGTACGCCCCTACCGGGACCGGGTCTCGATCGCCGCCGTCAACAGCCCGGCCTCCCTCACCCTGGCCGGGGACGCGGACGCCCTGGCCCTGCTGGCCGAGGAGTTGCGGGCCGAGCGGCAGTTCGCCAAGTTCCTCACCGTACAAGTTCCGTACCACAGCGTCGGCATGGAGCGGATCAAGGACGAACTGCTCGCCTCGCTGGCCCCCTTGGCGCCACGCCCCGCGCAGCTCCCGCTCTACCTCACCGGAACCGAAGGCACCGCCCGGGACGGCGAGCTGGATGCCGCCTACTGGTGGCAGAACGTACGCGAACGGGTACGGTTCCGGGCCGCCGTCGACCGGCTCGCAGGCGACGGCCACCAGGTGTTCCTGGAGATCGGCCCGCACCCGGTGCTCGGCCACGCGATCCGCGAGTGCCTGGAGGCCACCGGGGCGGCCGGGCTGACGCTGCCCTCGATCCGCCGCCAGGAGGACGAGACCGAGCGGTTCGCGCTCTCCCTCGCCTCGCTCCACAACCTGGGCGCCGACATCGACTGGGACGTCCTCCAGCCCGACGGGCGGCCCGTCACCCTGCCCCCGCACCCCTTCCGCCGCGACCGGCACTGGACCGAACCCCCGGCCGTCGCCCAGGTCCGCCTCGGCCACATCGACCACCCGCTCCTGGGCCGCCGCACCGACCGTACGGAACCGGCCTGGCAGGCCCGCCTGGACACCGAATCCCTGCCCTACCTGGCCGACCACCGCATCCAGGACACCGTGGTCTTCCCCGCCGCCGGATACATCGAGATGGCGACCCAGGCAGCCCTGCGGCTCACCGGCTCCACCACCGCCGTCCTCGCGGGCATCGACCTGCGCAAGGCGCTCTTCCTGCCGGACGGCGAGGACCGGACCGTGGAGGTGTCGCTCTCCCTGGAGGACGCGGCCTTCACGATCGCCTCGCCCGCGACCGGTGACGACGGCGAGCGGACCGTCCACGCGAGCGGGATCGTCCGCACCGGGCAGCGCCGCAGGGCCGGTGCCCCGCTCGACGCCGCCGCGATCCGTGCCCGTACCGTCCGCCGTCTCGACGGCCCCGAGTGCTACACCGCACTGGCCGGGCTCGGCTACCACTACGGGCCCGCCTTCCGGGCCATCGAGGAGGTGTGGATCGGCACCGGGGAAGTCCTCGCCCGGCTCCGCCCGCCCGAGGCGGTCGACGCCTCCGGCCACCACCTCCACCCGGTCCTGCTCGACGCCTGCTTCCAGGCGCTGCTGACCCCGCAGCTCCTCCAGGACCCGGCACCGGGGAGCGGGATCAGGCTGCCGCTCTCGCTGGCCGAGGTCGCCCTCGAACCGATCGGCGACCGGCCGCTCTGGGTGCATGCCACGGTGCGCTCCGCCGACGCCGACACCACGCTCGGGGACATCGCCCTGTACGGGGACGACGGGGCGCCGCTCGGCCGGATCGAGGGGTTCCGGGCCGCCGACGTGGAGAAGGCGGCGACCTCCGTCGCCCGGACCACGATCGACTCCTGGCTCGCGGAGACGGTCTGGACGGAGTGCCCGGAGCCCGGGGAGGAGGACCGGCTCGCGCCCGCCCCCATAGCAGCCCGGGACCACGGCTGGCTGGTCCTCGCCGACACCCAGGGCGTCGCCGACGCCTTCGCCACGCTCGCCGCCGCCCGGGGCGAACGCTGCCACCTGGTGCGCCGGGGGCAGGCGTACGCCGGAGCGGGCCCGGACGGATCGTTCACCGTGGCCCCCGGGTCCGCCGCCGACCTGGACCGCCTCTTCGCCGAGCTGGACGGGGACGGCGAGCCGTTCCACGGGGCCGTCCTGCATCTGTGGAACCTCGACCGGCCCTCCCTCGCCGCCTGCGACCGGCAGGCCGTCCGCGACCACGCGGGCCCCGGTTCGTACTCCCTGATCGCCCTCGCCCGGACCCTGCTCGCCCGGGGCGGAGGCGGTCGGCTGCACATCGTCACCCGAGGCGCTCAGCCCGTCCTGCCCGACGAGCCCGTCGAACCCCTCGGAGCCCCCGCCTGGGGCGTCGGCCGGGTCCTGCGCCACCAGGAACTCAGCAACCACCCCGGCAAGTTGATCGACCTCGACCCCGAACGGCGGTCAGGTCCCGCAGGAGCGCGGGCCGAGGCCGAAGCACTCCTGCGCGAGGTGCTGGCCGACGACGAGGAGGAGATCGCCCTGCGGGCCGGAGTCCGCCGCACCAGCCGCCTCCGCCTGGCCGAAGGGCTCACCCGGCCGCTGCCGCTGCGGCTGCGGGCCGACGGGAGCTATCTGGTGACCGGCGCCTTCGGCGCGCTCGGCCGGCTGCTGTGCCGCACGCTCGTCCGGCGCGGGGCCCGCAGGCTCATCCTGGTGGGGCGCACGCCGGTGCCCGCCCGCGAGAAGTGGGGCTCCACCGACCCCGCCACCGCCGAGGGCCGCGCGGTGGGCCTGCTCCGCGAACTGGAGACGCTCGGCGCCCAGGCCCACCTGGCCCCGCTCGACATCACCGACGAGGACGCCCTGACCGGCTGGCTGGACGCCTACCGGCGCACCGGCTCCCCGCCCGTACGCGGGGTGTTCCATCTCGCCGGACAGGTCCGCGACACCCTGGTCACCGACCTGGACCGGCCCGCCTTCGACGCCGTCCACGACCCCAAGACCATCGGCGCCTACCTCCTCCACCGGCATCTGCGGGACGAACCCCTCGACCACTTCGTCCTCTTCGCCTCGATCGCCTCCCTGCTGACCACCGCCGGACAGGCCAACTACGCGGCGGGCAACGCCTTCCTGGACGCGCTGGCCCACCACCGCCGGGCCCAGGGGCTGCCCGCGCTCAGCCTGGACTGGGGCCCCTGGGCCACCGGAATGATCGAGGAACTCGGCCTGGTCGACCACTACTTGCACAGCCGGGGCATGAGCTCCCTGGCCCCCGACGCCGGGATGGCCGTCCTGGAGCGCGTCATCGGCCAGGACCACGCCCAACTTGTCGTGGCCACCGTCGTCGACTGGCCCACCTTCCTGGCCTGGTACCCCTCCCCGCCCCCACTCGTCACCGACCTGGCAGCGGCCGCCGCCCCACCCCCGGCCGCCGCCCAGGCCGACGGCTTCCTCGACACCTTCCGCGCCGCCGACGAGGAGACCCGCCGCACGCTGGTCGCGACGCGCTTCGCCGCACTCTCCGCCGCCGTCCTGCGCACCGGCACGGACCGCATCGACCCCGCCGAAGGCCTCGGCCGGCTCGGCCTCGACTCCCTGCTGGCCATGGAGCTGCGCGCCCGCATCCACGCCGAACTCGGCGTCGCCCTCCCCGTGGTCGCCCTGCTCAGCGGAACCCCGGCCGGAGAGCTGGCCGCACAGCTCCACGACGGACTGGCGGAGCTGGCGGCGGCCGACGGTTCCGACACCGGCGGCCGGGCCGTCGAACTCCACGACGACCCCGCGCGCTACCCGCTGACGCAGAACCAGAAGGCGCTCTGGTTCCTCAAGCACCTCAACCCCGACGGGTACGCCTACAACATCGGCGGAGCCGTCGAAGTGCACGTCGCCCTCGAACCGGACCTGATGTTCGAGGCCGTCCGCCGCCTCATCGCCCGCCACCCGGCCCTGCGCACCAACTTCCTGCTGGAGGACGGGCAGGCCGTCCAGCGGGTCTCCGATGACGCCGAACCCGACCTCGCCCTCTTCGACGTCCAGGGCGAGGAGTGGGAGACCATCCACGCCACCATCGTCGCCGAGTACCGCAAACCCTACGACCTCGCCCACGACCCGCTGGTCCGCTTCCGCCTCTTCAAGCGCGGCCACGACCGCTGGATCATCATGAAGGCCGTCCACCACATCGTCTCGGACGCCATCTCCACGTTCACCTTCATCGAAGAACTCTTCCAGGTGTACGAGGCCCTGCGGCAGGGCCACGAGCCCCAACTGCCGCCCGTGGAAGCCCGCTACCTCGACTTCCTCAACCAGCAGAACGCCTTCCTCGCCGGACGCGAGGCCGCCGGGATGCTCGACTACTGGCGCTCCCACCTCCCCGACGAGGTCCCCCTCCTCGACCTCCCCACCGACAAGCCGCGCCCGGCCGTCCAGACGCACAACGGGGCCTCGGAGTTCTTCGTGCTCGACGCCGAACTCAGCGCCCGCGTGCACACCTTGGCCCGCGCCCACGGCGTCACGCCGTTCATGGTGCTGCTCAGCGCCTACTACCTGCTGCTCCACCGCTACTCGGGCCAGGACCACATCGTCGTCGGCTCCCCGGTGACCGGCCGGACCCGGCAGGACTTCGCCTCCGTCTACGGCTACTTCGTCAACCCGCTCCCGCTCCACGCCGACCTCACCGGCGACCCGAGCGTGGCGGAACTCCTGGAACAGGTCCGCCGGACCGTCCTGGGCGGCCTGGACAACCAGGAGTACCCTTTCGTCCTGCTCGTCGACGAACTGGGCCTCCAGCACGACCCCAGCCGCTCCGCCGTCTTCCAGGCGATGTTCATCCTCCTCACCCACAAGGTCGCCACCGAGCAGTACGGCTACCGGCTGGAGTACATCGAACTGCCGGAGGAGGAAGGCCAGTTCGATATCACGCTCTCCGCCTACGAGGACGAGGCGGAGCACCGCTTCCACTGCGTCCTCAAGTACAACACCGACCTCTTCCTCCCGCAGACCATGCGCCGCATGGCCGCCCACTACACGCACCTGCTCGACCACATGACCCGCGCCCCCGGCGAACAGCCCGTCTCCCGGCTGGAGATGCTGGACGAGGGGGAACGGGAGCGGCTGGTGGGGGAGTGGAGCCGACCGGCCCTGCCCACGGCCACCACGGATGCGCCGTTCACCCCGGTCCATGAGCTGATCAGTGAGGCCGCCGCCGCCCACCCCGCGTCGGTCGCCGTGACCCTGCCGCTTCCGGGCGGTGGCGCACACCGGCTGTCCTACGGGGAGTTGGAGCGACGCGCCACCGAGGGAGCCGCGCGGCTGCGCGCCCTGGGTGTCGGGGGCGGCTCGGTGGTCGTCGTCTGCCTGGACAAGTCGCCGGAGCTGGTCGTCACCCTGCTCGCCGTCCTCAAGGCCGGCGGCGCCTATCTGCCGCTGCGGCCCGACCAGCCCGCCGACCGGCTCGCGCACCTCGTCCGGGTCACCGGAGCGGCCCTGGTCGTCGTCGCCGACGAGGCCGGGCGGGAGGGCACCGCGGCGCTGCCGGTCATCACCCTGACCCTGGACGCCCTGCACGCGACCGAGCCGCACCCGGAGGGCCCCCGGCAGAACCCGGCCCCGGAGTCGACGGCGTACGTCATCACCACCTCCGGCTCCACCGGCCGCCCCAAGGCCGTCCGCGTCAGCCACCGCAACCTCGCCTCCGCGTACGGGGCGTGGCGCCAGGAATACCGGCTGGAGACGGACGTCCGGGTGCACCTCCAGATGGCCGAGCCGTCGTTCGACGTGTTCACCGGCGACCTGGTCCGGGCGCTCTGCTCGGGCGGCAACCTCGTCCTGGCCGACCGGGACCTGCTCTTCGACACCACCCGCCTGTACCGGACGATGCGTCAGGAACGGGTCGACAGTGCGGAGTTCGTCCCGGCGGTCGTCCGGGGGCTGATGGACCACTGCGTACGGGAGGGGCTGCGGCTGGACTTCCTGCGGCTGCTGGTGGTCGGCTCGGACGCCTGGAAGGTGGGGGAGTACCAGCGGCTGAGCGAGCTGTGTGGTCCGGCCACCCGGCTCGTCAACTCCTACGGCCTCACCGAGGCGACCATCGACAGCGCCTTCTTCGAAGGGCCCGTCGACGACCTGGAACCGGGCCTGATGGTCCCGATCGGCCGCCCCCTCCCCAACAGCACCCTCCATGTCCTGGACCCCCACGGTGAGCCCGTCCCGCCCGGAGTCCCCGGCGAACTCTGGATCGGCGGCGACGGCGTCGCGCTCGGCTACGCCGGAGACCCCGGGCAGACGGAGGACCGCTTCGTCACCCGTACGCTCGGCAGAGAACCGGGCGCCGGACCCGAACGCCTCTACCGCACAGGCGACATCGCCCGCTGGGACGCCCACGGCCGGGTCCACCTGCTGGGCCGGACCGACGGCCAGGTCAAACTGCGCGGCCACCGCATCGAGATCGGCGAGATCGAGGCCCACCTCGCCCAGTGGCCCCCGCTCGCCCGCTCGGTCGTCACCGTCACCCGGGACTCCGGGGGAGAACCCGCGCTCTGCGCCTACTGCGTACCGGCACCTGGCGCCGGACTCGACCGCCGTTCCCTGCGCCGCCACCTGGCCGCCTCGCTGCCCTCGTACATGATCCCGTCGTACTTCGTCGAGCTGCCCGCGCTGCCGCTCACCCCCAATGGCAAGGTCGACACCGCCGCCCTGCCCGCACCCCGGGCCGAGACGGGCGCGCGGCCCCACGAGGAGCCGGTGACGCTCTACGAAGTCGGGGTGGCCCGGCACTGGAAAGCGCTGTTGGGGCTCGAACAGGTGGGCCTGGAGGACGACTTCTTCGACGTCGGCGGCTCCTCCATCAAGCTGATCGAGCTTCTCCACCATCTGCGCACCGAGTTCGGCGTCAGCGTCCCCGTCAGCCGCCTCTACCAGGTCACCACCCTCCACGGCATGGCCGCCACCGTGGCAGAGGTCCTGCACAGCACCAGCACCGACGAACTGCCCTGCCTGACCTTCAACTCCGGCCAGGCACCGCCCCTCTTCTGCTTCCCGCCCGCCGGGGGCCACGGGCTCGTCTACCGGGGCCTCGCCGCCCAGCTCCCGGAGTACGCCGTCATCGGCTTCAACTACCTGCCGGGCGACGACAAGGTGGCCCGGTACGCCGACCTCGTCGAGGCCGCCCGGCCCCAGGGCGCCTGCCTGCTCCTCGGCTACTCCCTCGGCGGCAACCTCGCCTTCGAGACGGCCAAGGAGCTGGAGCGGCGCGGGCGGCAGGTGGGCCATGTCGTCGTCCTCGACTCCCGCCGCATCATGGAGCGTTACGAGCCCGGGGACGAGGGGATCCGCCTCTTCGAGGCCGAACTCGCCGACCATCTGCGCAAACACACCGGGTCCGAGGCCGTCACCCGCGAAACCCTCGCCCACGCCGCCGAATACCTCACCTTCTGCGGCCGCACCCCCAACACCGGAACGGTCGCCGCACCGGTCACCGTGATCACCGACGAGGAGAAGGCCTCCCTGTACGCCGTCGGCGAGCACGGCACCTGGCACGGCAGCTCCACCGGCACCACCGTCGTGCTGCGCGGCTCCGGAGTCCACGCCGACATGCTCGACCCCAAGCACCTGGCCCGCAACGCCGCCCTGGTGCGCACCGCACTGACGGGAGCGGTGGCCCATGGCGGATGACCCGAGCACCGTCCGGGACGCGCCCGACGACTGGACCAGCCGCGAGCGCACCCCCGGCACCCCGCCCCGCGTCATCGTCATCGGCGCGGGCGTGGCGGGCCTCTCCACCGGCTGCTACGCCGAGATGAGCGGAGCCAGGACGCGCATCTTCGAGAAGCACGTGCTGCCCGGCGGCTGCTGCACGGCCTGGTCGCGGGACGGCTACCTCTTCGACTACTGCATCGAGTGGCTGATCGGCACCGCCCCCGGCAACGACGCCCACCAGGTGTGGCGGGAGCTGGGCGCGCTCGACGGCAAGACCGTCACCAACTTCGAGCTGTTCAACAAGGTCGAGGACGAGAGCGGCCGTTCGGTCACCTTCTACAACGACCCGGACCGGCTCGAAGCCCACCTGCTGGCCCTCTCGCCCGCCGACGCCCCCCTGGTCCGTGCCTTCACCCGCGATCTGCGGCGGTTCATCGCCATCGAGCTGTATCCGTTCCTGACCGCGCCCGCACTGCGGACCGTACGGGAGCGGGCGGCGACCCTGCGCACGGTACTGCCGGCCTTCCGGCTGTTCTGGCGGACGGCTGCCACCCCGATGCACGTCTTCGCCGACAAGTTCCAGGACCCGCTGCTGCGGCGGGCCTTCCGCAACATCTTCTTCCAGGACCCGGAGGGTTTCCCGCTCCTGCCGTACCTCTTCAACATGGCTGCCGCCCACCACCTCAACGCCGGTTTCCCACAAGGCGGTTCACTCGGCCTCTCACGTTCCATCGAGGAGCGCTACCTCGGCCTCGGAGGAAACGTCACCTACCGGGCCCGCACGGAACGGGTCCTCGTCGAGAACGACCGCGCGATCGGCGTCGAACTCCGTAACGGCAAAAGGTACTTCGCCGAGCACGTCGTCTCCGCCTGCGACGGGCACACCACCGTCTACGGGCTCCTCGGCGGCCGGTACACCGGACCCAGGATCGACAAGCTCTACACCGACCTCCTCCAGCGCCCCGGCACCCTCTTCCCCGCGGTCGTCTCCGCATTCGTCGGCCTGCGCGGCGACTTCGACCCCGGCGAAGCCCACAGCACCACCCACCTGCTCTCCGACGAGGACGGGAAACGGCTCCCCGGCGCCCTCCAGAACAGCCTGGTCGTCCAGGCGCGCTCCCGCTACTCCGACGGCTTCGCACCCCCGGGCCGCTCCGTCCTGCACTGCACCTACTTCAGCGACTACGCCTACTGGAAGGAGCTGCGCACCAGGGACCGCAAGGAGTACCGGACGCGCAAGCACGAGGTCGCGGACTTCGTCCGCACCTTCCTGGAGCGCCGCTCCCCGGGCATCAGCGACCGCATCGACCTCGTCGACGTGGCCTCGCCCGCCACCACCCACCGGTACACCGGCAACCACAACGGCTCCATCCTCGCCTGGAAGGCCTTCTCCGACGCCGATGACGTCTCCGCCCGGCTGGTCGGCCGGGACCGTATGCGGCTCCCCGGGCTGAGCGGCTTCTCCATGGCCGGGCAGTGGGTCGGCATGGGCGGTCTGATCCGCGCCGCCTCCACCGGCCGCTTCGCCGTCCAGTACCTCTGCCGTGAACTCGGCCTGGAATTCCGGGCGTGGGAGAGCGGAGGCACCGAACCGTGGCACACCGGGAAGCTGGGCCACCTGCCCCAGCTCGACCGGTGGTCAGCACGGGAGGAAACCGGTTCATGACGGACAGGACCAGCGGCGCTCCCGGACGGCCGAGGGAATCGATGATCATCATCGGCGCCGGTCTCGGCGGTCTCTCCACCGGCTGCTACGCGCAGATGAACGGCTACCGCACCCGCATCCTGGAGATGCACGAACTGCCCGGCGGCTGCTGCACCGCCTGGGAACGCGGCGGCTTCACCCTGGACGCCTGCGTCAGCTGGCTCCTCGGCAGCGGCCCCGGCAATGAGATGCACCAGATCTGGCTGGAGCTGGGCGCGTTGCAGGGCAAGGAGATCCGCCACTTCGACGTGTTCAACATCGTGCGCGGACAGGACGGGCGGGCCGTCCACTTCTACTCCGACCCGGACCGGCTGGAGGCCCACCTCATCGGGATCTCGCCCGCCGACGCCCGTACCGTACGCAGGTTCTGCTCCCAACTGCGCAGCTTCCGCAAGGCACTTGCGGTCTATCCGTTCCTCAAGCCCGTCGGACTGATGGGCCGGGTCGAGCGCTGGCGGATGCTCGCCTCGTTCCTCCCGTACTTCAACGCCGTACGCACCACGATCACGGTCCTGATGGCCGAGTACTCGGCCAAGTTCAAGGACCCGCTCCTGCGGGAGGCGTTCAACTTCATCCTGTACGAGAAGCACCCCAACTTCCCCGTGCTCCCCTTCCACTTCCAACTGGCCTCCCACGCCAACCTCTCCGCAGGCGTCCCGGAAGGCGGCTCCCTCGGGCTGGCCCGGTCGATCGAGGCCCGCTACCGGCGGCTCGGCGGGGAGGTCTCGTACAACACGAAGGTCGAGACGGTGATCGTCGAGGACGACCGCGCGGTGGGCGTCCGGCTCAGCGACGGGGGTGAACTCCGCGCCGACATCGTCGTGTCGGCCTGCGACGGCTACACCACGACGATGAAGTTCCTCGAAGGCAAATACCTGGGCGAGGAGTACCGCAAGCTCTACACCGAGACCATCCACGAACCCGGCATGGTCTTCCCCGGCTACTTCACCCTCTTCCTCGGCCTCTCCCGCCCCTTCCCCGAGGGCGACCCCTGCACGACGTACCTCCTCGACGACGCCACGGCCGCCGAGCTCACCGGCATCCGCCATGCCAGCATCAACGTCCAGTTCCGCAGCCGCCATTACCCCGAACTCTCCCCGGACGGCACCAGCGTCGTCTACGCCACGTACTTCTGCGACATCGCCCCCTGGCGGGCCCTGGACGAAGGCCCCGAACAGATCACCCGCACCCGGGGCGGCCAGGAGCTGCACACCCTGCCCGTACGTCATGGGCGCGGCTACTACGCGGCCAAACGGCGGGCCCGAGAAACGCTCGTGGACTTCCTGGAACAGCGCTTCCCCGGCATCCGCGACGCCATCGTCGTACGGGATGTCTCCAGCCCCCTCACCCAGGTTCGCTACACCGGCAACTACGACGGGACGGTGCTCGGCTGGCAGCCGTTCGTCGAGAGCGGCGAAACCCTGGAAGAGATCGTCAAGAAGCACGGGCCCGGGCTGCCAGGCCTGGCGAACTTCTACCAGTCCGGCGTCTGGGCCACCACCGGAGGACTGATCCGGGCGGCCGCCGCCGGACGCCATGTCACCCAGTTCATCTGCCGTGACGACGGCAGGGAGTTCACCGCCTCGGTCGACCGCACCGCGCCCCCGCCGACCCACCGCGTCATCCCCGTACCGGCCGGGCGCGGCACCACCCCCGTAACGACGACAGGGAACCGTTCATGAAGATGACAGGGAACAGTTCATGAAGATCGAGAAATGGGTGGTCCGCGAACACGTCGAGGGCGTGCCCGACGTCGACCGTGTCTACGAGAAGGTCGTCGAGAACGTCGAAGTGACCCTGGCTCCCGACGAGATGCTTCTGCGCACGCTGTACGTCTCCGTCGACCCCTACCTCCAGGGCATCGCCCTCGACACCCCGATCGGGACCCATATGGGCGCCGACTCCATCATGCAGGTGGTCGAGGCCGGACCGCGCGCCGCCCACCGCGTCGGCGACCTCGTACAGGGCTTCGGCGGCTGGCGGTCCCACGTCGTCTCCACCGGAGCGGCCGAGCTGTGGCAGACCGGCACCTTTCCCATGGTCTTCCCGGCCTACCGCAGGCTCGACCCCGACTGGTACGACGACGCCCTGCCGCTCCCCACCGCCCTGAGCGTGATGGGCGGGCCCGGGATGACGGCCTGGGGCACCCTCGCCAAGTACATGACCATCAGCCCCGGTGACACCCTCGTCATCAGCGGGGCCTCCGGCGCGGTCGGCGCCCTCGTCGGCCAGCTCGCCGCGCTCGCGGGCGCCCGTGTCATCGGGACCACATCCTCCCCGCAGAAGGCGGAGTACCTTCTCGGCCTCGGCTTCGACACCGTCCTCGTCTACCGGCACACCGACAGCCCCGACACCGTGCGCGAGGCGCTGACCCGGGCGGCCCCCGACGGCGTCGACCGCTACTTCGACAACCTCGGCGGCACGGTCACCGACGTCGTGTTCTCCATGCTCAACGTCGACAGCCAGGTGGCGGTGTGCTGGCAGTGGGCGACCCAGGTCGGCAACGAGGACACCGGCCCGCGCCTGCTGCCCTATCTGATGTTCCCGCGCGCCACGGTCCGGGGGATCTTCTCGCTGGAGTGGTTCACCGAACAGAACTGGAAGGACCTCCACGCCGAGCTGGGCGGCCGGGTCCGGCGCGGCGAGGTCGTCTGCGACCACACCCTCCACCACGGCTTCGACGCCATCCCGACCGCGTACGGAAGCCTCTACCGCGACCGGGCGGACAGCAGGGGCAAGGTGCTCGTCGCGCTGTAGGGCCGCTCCAGGCCTTGCCCCTTCTGCTCCATGAGTTCCCCCATGAGTACGCCCCGTCCCGGGAGGCAACATGACCACCACCGACCCCACGAGCACCGGCCCGGCCCTGGTCCCCCTGCACCGGCTGCACTTCGACGAACCGGGGCCGCCCCGCCTCGCCGAACTGCCCGGCGGAGCCCCCGCCTGGCTGGTGAGCCGGTATCCCGACGTCCGTCAGGTCCTCTCCGACCCCCGCTTCGGCCGGGCCCGGCTGTACGCCCCGGACGCACCGGCCCTCTCCGAGGTGCCCGACCTCGTGAACAACCCCGATCTGATGTTCAACCAGGACGGCCCCGACCACCTTCGGCTGCGCCGGACCCTGCGCCGCGCCTTCACCCCGAGGGCCGTGGCCCGCTGGCGGCCGTGGGTCACCGCCATCGTGGAACAGCTCCTGCACCGGCTCGACGGACAGCCCCAACCGGTCGACGTGGTCGAGGAGTTCACGCTGCCCCTGCCGGTGGCGGTGATCAGCCGGCTCATGGGCCTGGACGCCTCCGCCCGCGACCGGATGCGGCACTGGAGCGAGCACGCCTTCTCCGACGGCTCCCACGACGGGGAGGAGGTGGAATCCGTACTGAAGGAGTTCAGCGCGTTCGGTGCGGAACTGCTCGCCGAGCGCCGGCGCACCCCCGCCGACGACCTGATCAGCGGCCTGGTGAGGGCCGCCGACGAGGAGGGCGGGCTCCCCGAGACGCAGTTGGTGAGCCTGGTGTGCGGCCTCGTCGTCGGGGGCCACGACAGCACGATGACCATGCTGGGCAACGCGCTGCTCTATATCCTCGGCGAACGCCCGGAGAGCTGGCCCCGCATCGGCGCCGACGAGGAGGCGGCCGGAAGGGTGGCGGACCGGCTCATCCACCTCGTCCCGCTGGGCGACGACCGGGGAACGGCACGCCACGCCTCCGCGGACGTCGAGGTCGGCGGGGTGACGATCCCGGCCGGCGCGGTCGTGCTGGCGGACTGCGGCGCCGCCAACCGGGACCCGGACGTCTACCCCCGCCACACGCTCGACGACCTGTTCGCCCCGCTGGAGGCCCCCACCCTCTCGCTGGGGGCGGGCGCCCACTACTGCCTGGGCGCGTGGCTGGCCCGTACGGAACTCCAGATCGCCCTGCACCGCCTGGCTGCCCGCTTCCCGGAGCTGCGCCTGGCGGAGCCGGTGGAGGGGGTCACCTGGCGGACCGGGACGACGTCCCGCAGCCCGCGGAGGCTCTCCCTGACCTGGTAGTTCCGTTACGGGACCGGGGTCAGCGGACCTGCTCGAAGCTCGGCCCGTAGGTGCCGGCCTTGACGCGCACCGTCTCGTAGCCGCCGTCGCCCTTGTTGCCGTACTTGCTCCAGTACTGGCAGGTCAGACCGGAGTCGCCGTCGAGGTCGACGGCCTTGGCGGCGGGGAACTCCTCGCAGGCCAGCTTGGTGGCGTCGGAGCGGCTGCCGTACTGCTCGAACAGCTGGTTGTAGACGACCTTCGCGACCACCAGGCCCTTGAGGGGCTTGGCGTTGTAGAAGGTCATGAAGCCGCCCTCCTTGTACGAGTCGCTGATCTTGACCTCGTAAGGAACGACGGCACCTTCGTAGGTGACGTTGCAGGTGCTGACGGCACCGGCCTTCTGCGTCACGCCGCCGGGGCACTCGGCGCTGGTCTTGCCGGGCACCTTGATCCGGCCGAGCAACTGCTCCTGGAGCCGGTGCTCGACCTGCTCCGTGAAGGGGGCGCCGCTCTCCGGCTTGGGCAGGACCTTGAGCTGCCCGTCGGTGGAACGGTCCAGCACGTCCTTCTGCGGGCCGTCCACGACGACGGGCAGCGTCGCCTCCTGCGGGGCGGCGGTTGTCTCCTGGACGGCCTCGGGCTTGGACTCGGCGGTGGGGGCGGAGGAGATCGGAGCGGCGGAATCCCCGGAGCCGCAGCCGACCGCGAGGATGCCGACGGCGGCCAGTCCGATGATCTTCTTGGTGTAGTGCATAAGGGCAGCCTAAAAGTCGCCGCGGAGTGCTCCGGGGCTCATCGGGGCGGGCGGGGAGGGCTCGGCGGCGTACAGAAAGAGGACAATACGGAGGGAACCGTACCGCTTCGCCTGGCCTCACCCGCCTCAGGGGCATCTGACGGTGGCCCAGTCGAGAAGGGGTCGTAGCGCGACTGTGACGCCGGAAGCCTCCGTTCCGGCTGCTTGCCCCGGCCTACCGGCCGCTCGCCTCGGCTCACCGGCTCACCGGCTGCTCGCCTCGGCCCGCCGTCTCCTCGGCCCGGTCCTTCGTCTGTTCGGTCGCGAGGCTGCCGAGCAGGCGGAGTGCCGCTTCGGAGGGGGTCCGGGGCTCGGCGCTGTAGGCGATGATGCGCTGGCCCGATTCGCCGGGGGTTTCACCGGGGATGAGGAGGTTCTCGAACGCGAGCTCCATCGGGCCCACGCGCGGGTGGTCGAAGTGCTTGACGCCGGAGGTGCAGGTGCGGACGGGGTGCCGGGCCCAGAGGGCGGCGAACTCGCGGCTCCGGATGACCAGTTGCCCGACGAGTTCGGCGAGCCTGCGGTCGTGGGGGTGACGTCCGGCGACCAGGCGGAGGGAGGCGACGGCACGTTGCGCTTCCTTGTTCCAGTCGGCGTAGAGCGTGCGGAAGTGGTCGTCCAGGAAGAGCAGACGGGTCAGGTTGGGGCGGTCGGCCGGCCGGTCGGGGCCGTGGCGGTCCAGATGCCCGGCGAGGAGTGCGTGGCCCAGGGGGTTCCAGGCGAGGACGTCGTTACGGCGGTCCAGGACGAGGGCCGGGACCTCCGTCATCGCGGCCAGCAACTGCCGGGCCGACCGCCCGGCGTGCTGGGGGCGCTCGGCGGGCGGCTGCCGGACGGCGCCGGGCCGGGCGAGGTCCTTGAGGTGGGCGGTCTCGTCGTCGGTGAGCCGCAGCGCGCGGGCGATGGCGTCCAGGACGGAGTCGGAGGCGCTGGAGGCCCGGCCCTGTTCGAGCCGCGTGTAGTAGGTGACGCTGACTCCCGCGAGCAGGGCCAGCTCCTCGCGACGCAGACCGGTGACGCGGCGGCGCGGCGAGTGGGCCGTGAGGCCCGCGTCCTGGGGGCGTACCTCGCCGCGACGGTTGCGGAGGAAGTCCCCGAGCTCGGACGTGGTACCCATCATGGCTCCCCGGATCGACGGTTACGCCCTCCATGATGGGCCCCGCGCCGGGCGTACGGGCTCCGTGAGAGGGGTCCTGCGAGGACCACCTTCCGCAGTGCTGGTGCCGGGCGGGCAATGGTTACGCCCGCCGCCCCGGATGAGGCTCTTTTCCGTCACAACGTGTGCACGAGAGAAGAGGGACTTCACCCATGACGGCCACCGAGACCACCCGGGCCACGCCCGGCGGCGATGTGCCGCCCACCCGTCTGACGCCCCGCCTGAAGCTGGTGCTGGTGATCCTGCTGGCGGCGCAGTTCATGCTCGCCGTGGACTTCTCCATCCTCAACGTGGCCCTGCCGGTCATCGGGGAAGGGCTCGGCTTCGACCTGGCGAACCTCCAGTGGATCGCGACGTCCTTCGCCCTGTGCGCGGCGGGCTTCACGCTCCTCTTCGGCCGGATCGCCGACCTCTTCGGCCGCCGCCGCCTCTTCCTGGGCGGTCTGGTCGTCCTGGCGGCCGCCTCCCTGCTGGGCGGGCTGGCGACGTCACCCGAACTCCTCATCGTGTCCCGGGTGTTCCAGGGTCTCGCGACGGCTGCGGTCACCCCTGCGGGCCTCTCCCTGCTGACGACGTCCTTCCCGGAGGGCCCGCTGCGGGAGAAGGCCCTCGGGCTGAACGGCGCGCTGATGTCGGCGGGGTTCACCACCGGTGCCGTCCTGGGCGGCGTGCTCACCGACCTGCTGTCCTGGCGCTGGGCCTTCTTCATCAACGTACCCGTCGCGCTGCTCGTGCTCGTCGCCGCGGTCGTGGTGATCAAGGAGTCGCGGCCCGAGGAGCGTCCGAAGCTGGACCTGCCGGGCGCGGTGAGCGTGACCCTGGGCCTGCTGGCCGTCGTCCTCGGCCTCACCCAGGCCGGTGAGCACGGCTGGGGCTCGCCGACGGCCCTGCTCTCCCTGGCCGCAGGCGTACTGCTGCTGCTCGTCTTCCACGCCGTCGAGCGCGGGGCCGAGGCCCCGCTCGTACCGCTCGGAGTGCTGGGCCGACGGACGGTGGCCTGGGGCAACATCGCCGGTCTGATCGCCTTCCTGACCGAGACGTCACTGGTCTTCCTCATGACGCTCTACCTCCAGAAGGTCCTGGGCTTCTCCCCGTTGGCCGCGGGACTGTCCTTCGGCGTCCTCGGCATC
This sequence comes from Streptomyces sp. NPDC059452, assembly GCF_042750035.1. Lineage (NCBI taxonomy): Bacteria > Bacillati > Actinomycetota > Actinomycetes > Kitasatosporales > Streptomycetaceae > Streptomyces > Streptomyces sp. NPDC059452. The sequence continues at coordinate 137,503 of NZ_JBHYVE010000016.1, read as the reverse complement.
GGCACGGTCGTCGGCGGCACCATCGCACCCCGGGTGATCGGGCGCATCGGCACCCGGTCGACGCTGATCCTGGGCGGCGTCGTGCAGACCGTGGCCACGGCCGCACTGATCGGACTGGGGGACGACCGCTCCTGGATGTGGCTGCTGCTGACGGGAACGTTCGTGGGCGGTGTCGGCAACATGCTGGTCATCGTCGGCTTCATGGTCACCGCGACGACCGGGCTCCCGGACCGGGAACAGGGCCTGGCCACCGGCCTCGCGACGATGACCCAGCAGGTCGGCATCACGATGGGCACGCCGATCATGAGTGCCGTCGCCACGGCGGCGGTCACCGGAGCCGGTGCGGCGGGCATCCTCGGCGGCCTGAAGGTGGCTATCGCAGTGAACGCCGCCATCGCCCTGACGGGCACGCTCGCCGCTGTCCTGTTCCTCCGCAGGGCCGCGTCTGCTTCGAGGTGATGGCCTGGATTCCCCCGCAGGACCGGCATCGTCCCGGCTCCGGTCCTGCGGGGGTGTCACCCCTCGCCGGTACGTTCTTCCGTAACGGGCAGGCTGCCCCGGAAGGCGCTGACCCCGTGGTCCGAGGAGACGAACAACGCGTCGTCCGCGGTGATGTCCAGGGCGCGGACAGGGCCGTCCAGGAGCAGGAGGACGCGTTCGCCCCGGTCCCTTCCCGGCCGCCACGACCACACGCTCCCGTCCGCGCCGCCCGAGAGCACGCTCAGGCCCGAGGCGTCGTACCGGGCGACCAGCGCGGTCACCGGACCGTCGTGGGCCCCTTCCCGGCCTGCGATCCGGTGGCCGTCGAGGGCGTCTTCGACGATCACGGCGCCGTCCCTCGTACCGACGCAGACGACCAGCCGCCCGTCGAACAGAGCACGGGCCGAGGGATCGGCCGGACCCGGGCCGGAAGGGAGTGAACCCGGTCCGGGAGAGCGCCAGGAGGAGGCGGCGGAGCGGCCCGCGTCGATCAGCCGGGGCGTACCGGGCTGATGAATCCACTGATGCCCCGACCCGTCCGTCGCCAGCGCGACCGCGTGCCCCGCCAGCGAGATCCGCTCCGCGTCCACGAGGTCCGGGAGATCCGGACCCTCCGCCGCAGCCGTCCGTCCTGTGCGCCCTTCCAGCACGCCGTGGCGGCCGCTGCCGGTGTCCAGGACGAACAACTCCGTCCGGTGGTCCGACGGCAACGCGACGATGCGGTCGGGCGGGGGGCTGAGGGGGGTCGTCCACCACGGAATCCAGGGCAGGGGCGCGCCGTGGACGGGGGCGGCCAGCCGGTGGGCGAGCTCGGCGTCCCCGGTCCTCAGCGCCGTGAGGCTCGCGGCCATGCGCCGCTCGCGCAGAGGGGCCCGGCGGTCCAGCAGTTGTTCGAACACCGGGGTCGGCAGACCGGAGTGGACGGACCGGAGATCGTCCACCGACCGGGGATCGGCCCGGATGAGGAACTCGGGGTCGTCGAACAGCTCCTGTTCGCGTCCGGCCTCCCGCGCGAGGGGCATCACGTGCCGGAGGACGTAGGGCTCGGCCGCTTCCCAGTTCCGGGTGGGCGGGGAGCCCAGAGAAGCGAACAGCCGGTCCAGCAGGGCCTGCCGCCAGCCCGGGGTCTCCCCCGACCGTTCGAAGTCGTCGACCAGATAGTCGGCGACCGACTGGTGGAAGAGCCGGTAGAGCAGGGTCCCGTTGGTGTCGGTGACGGTCCGCAGATAGAACCGTGCCGCCCCGAGCGTCTCCTTGACGGCGGCGGACGACGGAGCGGACGGCAGGGTGCCGCCGTCGCTCGCGAAGATCGGGGCGATGCGCCGGAGCACGGAGGCGGGCATGCCCTGGCCGTGCGCCGTGCCCAGGGCAGTGAGGACGGGCCGGAGCCAGAACAGCTCCGGCCGGGACCGCAGTTCCAGTTCGAGGAGCTCGGTCAGGCTCTGCGGTACGCGGCGGGCGGCCTCCACCGCCTCATCCATGGTGTTCACGGCGTCGGAGCCGGAGTTGACCAGGGTGCGCGCCCACAGTCCGGCGACGAGGAACGCCCCCCAGGCCGTCTGCGGAGAGTTCCGGCCGACCAGGGTGGTGGCCAGCTCGCGGGCGAAGGTGTGGACGACGGAGCCGCGGTGACGGAACCCGCGGGTCGTCCGCAGGATCTCGGTGACGTACTCCGCCACGTCAGTGGCCAGTTCATCCGGCGGTACGCGATCGAGATCGACGAGAAGGCCGCCCCCGGCCGCGGCGTCGATCAGACGCCCGAACTCCGGGTAGTCCCGGGTGGCGACCAGGACCCGTGCCAGAGAACGGCCGTCGTCCCGGCGCTCGAGGGAGAGCGGCATCAGCAGCCGGTCCATCACGTCGGTGCCCTTGGCCATCTCGTCCAGGGCATCGACCACGATGACCGGCTGCACGCTCATGCCCTTGGCGGCCTTGAGGAACTGGCGGGGGTCGTGCGCGGTGACGTCCAGCTGGCGGGCCAGGGAGGCGCAGATCTCGGAGAGGCCGCGCTGACGGGCGTGGACGGCCGCGAAGCCCGTACCGACGGGAAGAGGTGTCCGGTACGCCCGCTGCCAGAGATCCCTGCTCGCCTCGCGCAGTTCGGGGTGGGCCGCGCAGACGAGGACGCCGAGCAGGGCCGACTTCCCGGCACCCGGCGCGCCCGTGACGACGGCCGGGCCCCGGGCCTCCGGGTCGTTCAGCCAGTCGGACAGGGCCTCCAGCTCGCGTTGGCGGCCGGTGAAGCGCCCGAGTACGCCCCGCCCGTGCTCGGCCACGGCCGAGGTGCCCGAGGCCCGCTCCATGAAGTGCTGGTGGTCCAGGCCGCCGTCGGCGCTCTCCAGGAAGGGCAGCGCGCCGGGGGCGGCGGTCCGGGAGAGGCGGCCGTGTCTGCGCCCGCCCAGGTAGGCGGGGTTGGAGAAGAAGGGCGGAGGGTCGCCTTCCGGGCTCCCGGTGCCGGAGGGGCCCAGGACGGTCACCTTCTCCTCGGCGCCGTACGCAGTTTCCCGCCGGATCTCCGAGGCGAGCATGCGCAGCGGAACGGTGGGCAGGGCCGGGTCGATGTCGAGGGCTCCGCCGCGCAGCCGCCGCAGGGCGGAGACGATTCCCCGGCTCAGCGTCCCGCCGGGATCGTGCCGCCCGCCGGTTCCGAGAATCAGCCAGGTGCGCGGCGGGAGATCACGTCGGAGCCACGGGAGGGAGCTCCCAGGTGCATGACAGGTGTCGACGATGAGGAGGACCGGGGGCCGGAACGCGTCGGAGGAATGGAGGGGACCGACCCTCAGGACGGAGTCCAGCAGACCGCCCTCCTCCAGGGCGAGACGGTGGGCACTTGGCCGCTGACCGCCGAGGACCCCGTGGCCGATCACGTAGATGATGCAGAGGTCGTCGGCCCGGCAGCGCTCCAAGAAATGGTGCACCTCGTCGGCGACCCATCGGCTCGGTACGTCGAGCCTGATGGCGCAGGTGTACCCCGCCCCGGTGAGCGCGCCGGCGAGATCCCTGACGCGTTCGGCCGTGAGGTGCCGGGAGGCGCCGTGCGGGTCCGGTGAGCCGGACTCGTGGTCGTTCGTTTCGATCCCGATGCACAGAGCCCTGCGCCCGCGTGCCGGCGAGTCCAACGGATGACCTCCTGCTTGCCCTTGGGCCCCAGCCTAGGGCACATTCCGTGACGGGCACCCCGCTCCCGGGCGGTCTCCAGTAACGTGAGCCCGCAGCGTGACCGTCGGACGAATACCGAGGATGACCGGATGCCCGAGGCTTCCGACGAAGCCGGGGGCTTCCAGGGCGTGGCCATGAGTCTGGCCGTCCATGATTTCGCAGGGGGCTACCGCACCCTTCCGTTCATGCGGGAGGCCCTGGCCCTGCGTGAGGCGCTGACCGCCTCCGGGTACGCACTGGAGAGCCACGACGGGGTGACGGCCGAGGTGCTGGGCGCGAAGGTCCGTGCGTTCCTCAAGGCACCGGGGACCGAGCCGCGACTGCTGCACGTCCTCAGCCACGGTGTCTGCCCGCCGCCGAGCGGGCGCCTCCATGTCGTGGGCTCCTGCGGGCAGTTCGACGAGACCACCGACGTACAGAGCTGGCTCGACCTCGTCGAGGTCTACCACCAGGACAAGCCGTACACGCTGCTGGTGCTCGACCTGTGCAACGCCGGTCAGGCCGCCTGGCCGGACTGGACGCAGGACGCCGTCGGCTTCGAGCGCCGGGCCTGGGTGATCGGGGCCTGCGACGAGCTCGACAACGCCTACAACGCCCGTCTCACCCAGGCCCTCGCCGGGTTCCTGACCCAGCTGGGCACCGACCCGGTGTCGCTGGGGCTCGACGCCGTATCGCCCCACCTCCCGTTCGCCATGCTGGTCGAGGGCGCCCGGGCGCGGGTCGACGAGCTGGCCTCGGCCCCCGGCGCCCACGGGCAGCGTGTCACGGCCACCCCCTACGACGGGGCCTACCCCGACCTGCCCTTCTTCCGTAATCCCTTGGCGGTCTCCACCGCCGTCCAGCTGGACGAGATACTCGACTTCGGCCACTGGCAGCGGGCCTCGACCGGGAAGACGACCGCCCGGCCGCACCGGCCGGGCGTCGGCTTCGTCGGGCGGTCGGCGCAACTGGACCGGATCGCGAGATGGCTGGACTCCACCGTGGACGGTGACGCGGACCTCGCCTGGCTCTGCCTGGTCACCGGACGGCGCGGTTCCGGCAAATCGGCGCTGCTCGGCGTGCTCGTCTGCGCGACGCACGACGACTTCGACAAGGTCGACGACCGTGTCTGGCTCACCGCGTTCGGTGGGAACGCCCCCTCGCGGCACGGCTCCGGACACATGGCCGCCGTGCACGCGCGCCGACGCGGTCTCGGCGCGATCCTCGGCTCGGTCGCACGGCAGTTACGGGTGGGGGACCGGGTAGAGGAATGGAGCCGCGAGACCTCCCCGGCACGCGCCCTGTGCGAAGCGATCAGGGAGCTGCCCTATCCGCCGGTGCTGGTCATGGACGCCGTGGACGAGGCCGAGGTCCCGTCGGAGGTGATGAGCGAGCTGATTCAGCCGCTGTCGGAGCGCCGCTCCGACGGCACCCCCCTCGCCTACTGCCTGGTGGGAATCCGCGACGAGGAGACCGCCCACCCGCTGCATGCGACGGCGCGGGAGTCGGGGCTGCCCATCGACCTCGAAAAGGTCGACCCGGGCACCCTGCACGATGACCTCCACACGTACGTGTCCATGCTGGTGCGCAGGGAACCCAGGTACGCCGCCGTCCGGTTCAGGGACGCCCGGCCGCGGCTGGCCAAGGGCATGGCGGTGGCCCTGACCGGCCGGCCGGCCGAGAGCCGGGGCGGCGAGTTCCTGATCTCGGGGCTCTACACCCACCACCTCCTCTCCCGTGCGTGGCCGGCGTTCGACGCCGACTCCGCGGAGGCGCTCGGCCGGGCGGTACCGCTCGACCTGGCCGGTGTGCTGGAGCTGGACCTGAGGTCCGGGGCCGCCGGGCAGCCGCTGCGGCTGCCGCTGCTCACCGCGCTCGCCCACACCCACGGGGCGGGCATGCCCGCTTCCGTCGCGCTCTCCGTGGCGTTGCTGTTCCTGCCCGGTGGGGCGCCCACGGACCTGGACGAGGCCCAACAGGTCCTGGACGGCGAGAGCCACTACCTCCGCGTCTCCGTGGACACCGACGGAACACCGCTGTACCGGCTCTACAACCAGGCCCTGGACGACCATCTCAGGGCAGCGCAGGGCGGTACGGGCGACGGGAGCCCGTCGTCGGCGATCCTGGAAGCCGTCCTCCTCTCGGACCCGGTGCGGTCCACCCCCGGCCGCACCGCCTGGTCCACGCCGTACGTCCGTCGGCACGCCGCACAGCACGCGGCCGACGCGGGGCGGCTGCTCGAACTCCTTGCCACCCCGGGGTTCCTGATCCACGCGGACGTGGAAGTGCTCGGCCCGCTGCTCGCGCGCCTGCTGCCCCGTCCGACCGAGCCGCACGCCCTCCTGCTGCGCATCCCGGCCGCCCGGCTCCGGGACCTGCCCTTCGGAACGCGGCGACAGCTGTTCGCCCTGGAGGCGGTGCGCTGGGGCACGCCCGGTCTTTCGCACGAGCTGTTGTCCGCCGCCGCCCACGGGGCCGCGCCCGCGCGCACGGTTCCGTTGTGGTCCACGGGGACCAACCTGGACGCCCGGCAGCTCAATGTGTTCGCCGACCACACGGATGCCGTGGACGCGGTGGTGGTGCTCGACCTCGACGGGCGGCCCGTCACGGTCTCGGCGGGCGCGGACGGCACGATACGTATCGCTGATCTCGGCGACGGCAGCCCGGTGGGCGAGCCCCTCACCGGACTGGCCGCACAGATCACCTCCCTGACGGCCGCCACCCTGGAGGGCCACGACCGCCCCGTCCTGATCACCGGATCGGCCAACGGACCGGTGCACGTGTGGGACCTGACGACGGGAAAGCAGTTCGGCGATCCGCTGCTGGGCCACACCGGCCGGGTCATGGCGATGACGACGTGGGGGGCGCCGGGGGAGATGTTCTTGGTGACGGGGTCTGCTGATGCGACGGTTCGGTTGTGGCGGTTGCCTGATGGGCGGCCGGTCGGGGAGCCGTTGACGGGGCATACGGATGAGGTGACGGCGCTTTCGACGTGGGGGGCGCCGGAGGAGCCGTTCTTGGTGACGGGGTCTGCTGATGCGACGGTTCGGTTGTGGCGGTTGCCTGATGGGCAGCCGGTCGGGGAGCCGTTGACGGGTCACACCGACGAAGTCACGGCGCTTTCGACGTGGGTGGTGGCGGGGGAGACGCGTTTGGTGACGGGGTCCGCCGACACGACCGTCCGCCTCTGGCGACTTCCGGACGGCCAGAGCCTGGATGGTCAGACCTCGGATGGTCTGACCCCGGATGGCCAGAGCCTGGATGGTCAGACCCTGGATGGCCAGAGCCCAAACGGGCAAGCCCTCGGCGGACAGGCCCCTCTCGGAGAGCCCAGGGAAGGCCATACGAGTGCCGTCACCGCTCTCACTGTGCTGCTCTCGGACACGGGAGGGACCGTTCTCTCCGGCGACGCGACCGGCCGCATCCGTCAGTGGCCCGTCCAGTGGCCCGCCGGAGGCAGCCCGGCGGAGGGCACCGTCCTGCGCGGTCACACCGGAGCCGTCACCGCCCTGTGCGTGAGCGGTGAGCCGGAGGCGCGTGTGCTGGTGTCCGCCGGTGACGACGGCACCGTACGCAGCTGGGACCTGACCGGGGAGCCCTCGCTTCCGGCTCCGGCGCCCGGCCACGACGGCATGATCCGCGGCCTCGGCCGGCTGACGTCGGGTGGGCGGGACATCGCCGTCAGCGGAGGCGCGGACAGCACCATCCGGTTCTGGCGGGCGGACGGGAGCGGCCCGGCCGAGGGTCTGCCGCCGATCGCGCTCCCCGCCGGACCGGCGGCGCTGGACTGTTCTCCCGAAGCACGGCTCCTGGTGACCGGTACGACGACCGGTGCCGTACTGCTGCACAACGCCGACGACGGCACCCTCGTCGCCCGGGAGGTGGGACATCGCTCGGCTGTCACCGCGGTCACCTGCGTCATGATCGACGGTACGCCGTGCGCGGTCGTCGCCCATCAGGACGGCCTCGCACAGGTGTGGGACCTCCGGGAGAGGAAACCGGTCCGCACACTGTCGGGCCACCGGTCAGCCATCACCTCGGTCTCCTTCTTCGGCTCCACCCCCGCACCCGCCGCCGTGACCGCCGGTTACGACCGGACCGTACGGCTGTGGGACATGACCACATACAGCGAGTACGGGCAGCTCACCGGACACCCCGAGGCCGTGACGGCGGTGGCGTGCACCGTGCTCGGCACCGTCCCCACCGCCGTGACCGCCTGCGCCGACGGGAGCGTACGGCTGTACGAGCTGGAGAACCACGGCCAGTGCGGCGAACTCGCCGGACACACGGGGTTCGTCACCTCCGTGGCGTGTGCCGAGGTGGACGGGGTGCCCACCGCCGTCACCACGTGCCGGGACGGCACGGTCAGGCTGTGGGATCTCACCCGTGGCAGCCAGGCGGAGGAACTGCTCTTCCCCGATCCCGTCCACCGGGCGCTGTGGCTTCCGGGTGACCGCCTCCTCGTGGGGTACGGCATGGACGTCGCGGTGTTCCACGCGGGCGGTCTGCACGACACCGACGCCGACGAGGACTGAGGCCGAGGTCTCCCCTCGGCGGCAGGTCTCGGGACCCCTCAGCCCAGGTGCCTCCCGAGGACATCGGCCAGCTCACGGCACATCAGGTAGTTCTTCACCTTGTGGGGGTCGAGGACGTTGAGCGATACGGTGATGTCCTCGTCCAGCCCCTCGAACCTCTCGCCCAGACGGCCCGGCGGCAGGGCCACGGGGTCGCCGACATCGGCGATGTTGACCCATCGCTTCACCCGCGGCGGCCTGATCCCCTTGACGCCCGCCACCCCCTTGACGCCCGGCGTCGGATCGAGGCGGTCGAAGACGACACGGGGCACGCCGAGCGGGCTCCCGAGCGTCACGAGGAGGTCGATCCCCTCTCCCAGGTCCGGGTCCGCACACAGGACCTCGTACGTCACGACGCTGCCGAGGGAGTGGGCCAGGACGACCCGGGGCCGACGCTCCCGAAGCGCGTCGGCCACACGCTGCCGCGCCTTCTCCCGCCGACCTGTGTCCAGCGGATCGAAGTAGCAGGCGAGGGAGTCGGAGGCGCGCGCCAGCAGATCGCGGACCTGCTCCCCGAAGTGCTTCACCAGCGCCTCGGCGGGCTTGCGCACCAGCCACTTGTGGGCGCCGTTCTGACTGATCTGATCGGCCCACTGCTCCCCGAGGCTCGCGCGGCCGAACTCCTCGGCCCAGGTGACGAACAGCTCGCGGCCCAGCGGGCCGAGGCTCTCCACATCGGCCGTGCCCATCGGAATGTCCTGGTCGAGGCAGTCGGCGTAGTAGACGACGGGCAGCGCCTCCAGGGGCGGCCGGGCCGGGGCGTACTTCGCCCCGCCCTGCCCGATCCACCGCAGCCAGTCGGCACCGATGGCCCGGTTCGCGAGCGCGAGGTCGTTGCCGGCCTTGGTGAAGTACCTGCGATTACCGATTCCGTGCACCCCGAGAACTGACATCCGGCCCCCGCCTCCCGTGTCCGCCGAGCGTCGCCGCGACGCTCCTGAGGTCACCCATCGTCGCAGGACGGGCCCCGGTAGGAGGGGCGGTGGGGCAAGTTCGTCCGAGCCCGGCACGATCCGGACGGGCGGCTCTGCGGCTCTAGTGTCCGGACAGCCCGTCGTCCGTCCGTCGTCCGTCCGTCCGTCCTTCGTTCGTCGTCGGTCCGTCGTCCGTCCGCTGTCCGTCCTACGCCCGTCGTCTGTCCGTCACCCCCCGTCCGCAGGGGACGTGGCTCCCCAGTTCATACGGATCACCACGTACGTCTCACCCTCCTCGGGAGGCCGACTCCAGGAGCGGGTGGTGAACGTCTGCAACCGCCCGTTCACGATGGCGTGGCGCGGCAGCCGGACGCCGAACTCCTCGGCCACCACTGCCAGCAGGGACCGTTCCGCGTCGGCACCGTGCTCACCGCCGCCGAAGAACCGGCTCGGCTCCAGGGCCCGGGGTATCTCCCCGCCGCTCCTCCGGATCTCTCCGTCCGCGTAGGTGAAGGCGTACTCCTCGGTACCGTCCCGCGCCACCGAGAGGTGGAAGAACGGCTCCCCGTGCGGTGACCTCAGGCCGCTCCACACGACCACCGCGCGGGCGCCCGCACCGATGGACGCGGCCGGGGCCGGGGAGACGAGCCGGGGCTCGTGGAACGGGGACGGGTCGCCGTCGAAGGCGAAGCTCCAGCCGGTGCCGGTCCGGCCGACCGCCATCAGGGCCCTGTCGTCGTGGGTCGAGGACTCGGTCCGGGCCTCCCACGACCTGTGGCGCGCCTCCTGGAAGGTCATGGGTGCGGCAAGCACGGCGCCGTCCTCGTCCCCGTCCCCGTCCGTGAGGCGCGTGGGCAGCTCCTCCGGCTCCGCCCCCTCCACCAGGACGAACCGGTAGGACCTGAACCTGTGGCCCGGATCGGGCTCGGCGAGCCATGCCAGGCCGCCCGGGTCGAGCCCCTCCGCCGGTGCCGGTGCCTCACCCACCTGTCCGCCCCTGGGGGTGGACAGCAGCTCGTGGCCCCGCTCCGGGGTCAGCAGCGGTCCGAGCACGGGGTCGGCCACCCACCCCAGCGGCGCCAGGTGGTCCGGCCCCAGCGGCTCCCACAAGGGCAGGGCGTCCATCAGCGTCCGCCACGCCCCGTCGGTGTCGCCCCACCGCGCCAGCCCCCGCGCCCGCTCGACCGCCTCCCCGAAGGGCCCGGCCGCCGTGTACCGGTACGCACCGTTCCGCACCTGGTCCAGCGTCGTGTACGCCTGTGCCACCAAGTCGTCGTCGGCGCCCCGCAGATGGAACGTCAGCGTGGAGTCGTCCCGGTACGAGGCCACCGCGTGATCGGCGACCAGCGGGGGCAGCAGCTCGGACGCGTAGCGCGGGTTTGTCGCCAGGCCGTCGAAGTAGACCATGGAGGTGTGCCCGAGCAGGCGGCGTATCTGGTCACCGAGCCCGGTGGCCCGTGGCCTGCCGTACTCCTTCGCCTCGTCCAGCGCCTTCAGCGCCTGCTCCCAGCCACCGCCCAGCGCCTCCACCCGGGCCGTCTCCACCAGGTCGTCCAGTTCGCGCGTCGTATCGTTGGCGAACTCCGTCCCCGCCTCGCTCCGGTGCCCCATCAGGCTGTGGAACTCCCGGAACATCGCCCGCATGAACGCCAGGAAGTTCGCGTGCCGTTCAGGCGGCGCCGCCCGCCAGCTCGACCAGGTGTATACGGCCCACTCGCCGTCCTCGTCCACGTCATCGGGGTCCATGAGGACATGGGTGATGTCGGACTCGACATCGAGCTGGAGCCCACGCCGCCACAGGGCCGCCTCCCGCCACTCCTCGGGCTCGGAGTCCTCGTCCAGATACTCCTCGAACATGTCCGCGAGCCCGGACTCGTTGTCGTGCCAGTGCGCGTCCCGGGTCCCCGCCAGCAGCCACACGAACCCGCCCGCATGCCGCCACCCGTCGCTGACCTTCAGGAACTCCCGGTACGACGGGGGCATCCGGCGGCCGAGGCGCTCCTCCATGGCGGCGATCCGCTCCTCGGACGCGGGCGGGAACCCCAGCCACCGGGTCCGCCGCGCGGTCTCGTCGTCCTCGCCCCGTATCTCCTCGTCCGGCAGCGAATCCGCCCACTCCTCGCTCCACTTGAGCAGGAAGGGCCGCCAGTCGAATGCTGTGGTCTCCGTCATGGATCCGATGCTGTCACCCACCACTGACAGTGCCCCCACCACTGACAGCCCCCGACAGCGCCCCCGCCGACAGCGCCCCGCTTCGGGCCGCCGGGCGTGGAGCTCAGTCGGAAGCCGTCAGTCGGATGCCGGCGGTGCCTTCGGTGCGCGGAACAAGCAGCCGATCGCGGCGGCGAGCACGATGATGCTGATGGCGATGAGCGAGGCGGACAGGCCGTCCATGAAGGCGGACTTGACGCCGTCCGCCAGGGCCGCGCCCCGGGCGCCGAGCTGGTCGGCGACATGAAGGCCCGCCGCGGCGGAGTCCCGTGCGGCCTCGGCGGCTTCGGCGGGAAGCCGGTTGAGTGAGTCGGGCAGGTGGGAGCGGTAGTGGCTGCCGTAGATCGAGCCCATGAGGGCGATGCCGACGGCCGAGCCGACTTCACGTGTGGTGTCGTTCATCGCGGAGGCGACCCCCTGCTGGCCGCGGCCGAGTGAGCCGGTGATGGCGGAGGTTCCCACCGCTCCGGACAGGCCGATGCCGAAGCCCGCCAGCACGAGTCCGCCGAGGAAGGGCAGGTAGCCGGAGCCGACGTCGAGGCGGGAGATGACGAACAGGCCTGCGCTCAGCAGGAGCAGGCCGACGGTCATGGTGGCCTTCATCCCGAGCCGTCGTACCAGGTGGGGGGTGGCTTGGGAGGTGGGCAGGACGACGACGGCGACGGGGACGAGGGCGGCGGCGGCCTTGAGGGGGCTGTAGCCCAGGATGAGCTGGAGGTACTGCAGGCCGACGAAGAAGAACCCGAAGACGGCCATGAACTGCACGAGGACGGTGATCGCACCGGCCCGGAAGCCGCGGATGCCGAAGAGGGCGGGGTCGAGCAGGGGGTGTTCACGCCGCAGGCCGAGCCAGGCGTACGCGGTGAAGGCCAGCACGGTGACCACGAGGGCGGCGATCACGACGGGCTCTGTCCAGCCGCGCTCGTTGCCTTCGATGATGGCGAAGACCAGGGCGCCGATACCGACGGCCGTGGAGACGGCCCCCGACACGTCGGGCGGGGAGGGGCGCTCGTCCTTGGTGTCGGGCGACAGGAGCAGAGCGGCGACGGCGGCCACGAGGGCGGCTACGGCGCTGGTGATGAAGATCGACCGCCAGGAGAACCACTCCAACAGGGCACCTGCCGCGAGCATGCCGATGATGGCTCCGGCGGCGGCGAATCCGGACCAGGTGGCCACGCCCTTGGCCCGCTGTTCGGGCGGGAAGGCGGCGGTGATCGTGGACAGGGTGCCCGGCATGATCATCGCGGCTCCCAGGCCCATGACGGCCCGCCAGGCGATGAGCGCGGTGGTGGAGTCGGCGAAGGACGCGGCCAGGGAGGCGGCGCCGAAGACGACCGTGCCCGCGATGAGGACGTTACGGCGTCCGACGCGGTCGCCGATGGCGCCGAGGGGCAGGACGAGCGCGGCCAGGGCGACGGTGTAGCCGTCGGCGATCCAGGTCAGCGCGCTGTTGGTCGCCGACAGGTCGACGGCGAGGTCGGGCAGCGCGAGGTTGAGCGCGGAGACGGAGGCGACGACGAGGATCAGGGCGAGGCACATGGCGAAGAGCACGCCGTTGTGGCCGGCCCGGCCGGTCGCGACGGCGCCCTGCCGGTCCTCGGTCCGGTCGTCGGACTCGCGGTGGGGGCTGGTGGACATGGGGAACCGTTTCATTCGGTGCTGGGCTGGACGAGCTTGAACACCAGGCGCGCGGCGGTGCGCTGCGCCGCCCGGCGCAGGCGCACGGGGCCCGGCGGGAGGGGGGACGGTGCCGGGGGAGTGGCGGCCAGACGGGGGAAGAGTGCTTCGGCGTTGGCGCGGTTGACGGCCTGGAGCGTGCCCGCGGCGACGTTGTCGTCGAGACCGCTCGCGAAGTACTGCCCGGCGGGAGTGGGGGCGAAGGGCCAGTCGCTGCCGAAGAGGACGTGTCCGGGGCGGGCGAAGGCGAGCAGGGTGGGCAGGGCTGCGGGACTGGAGGACAGAGCGGTGTCGAAGTAGAAGGAGCGGAAGTCGTCCAGTACGTCGAGCGGGCTGCGCGCGGTGTCGTTGGCGATGGTGAGGGCCATGCGGTGTGAGGAGTAGGGAACGAAGCCGCCGCCGTGGCTGAGGATGAACCGCACCTTCGGATAGCGGCGCGGAATGCCGTTGCGGACCAGGAGGTAGGCGGCGCGGGTGGTGTCCAGCAGGAAGTCGGCGGCGAAGGCGGGAATGCCGTCGACCGGAAGAGCGGGCAGTTCGGCCGGATGTACGAAGACCACCGCGCCGCGCTCGTCCAGCGTCCGCCACAGCGCGTCCTGGCCGTCCGCGCCGAGGTAGGTACCTCGGTTGTTGGCGAGCAGGGTGACGCCGTCGGCGCGCAGGTCGTCCAGGGCGCGCGCGGCCTCGGCGACCGAGGCGTCGGCGTCGGGCATCGGCAGTGTGGCGAAGAAGCCGAAGCGGCCGGGATGGCCGGTGGCCAGGGCCGCGCAGTGGTCGTTGAGGCGTCGGGCCAGGCCGGCGGCGTCGGCGGGTTCGGTGAGGAAGCCGGTGCCGGGCGTCGACACGGACACGATCGACGCGGTGGTGCCGAGAAGGTCCATCAGCCGCAGGGCGGACTCGGCGCTCCAGTCGGGCAGGGCGCGGCCGCCGGCGTCGGCGATGCCGGCCTTGGCGAGCTCGTCGCGGTAGAAGGCGGGCACTATGTGCTGATGCACGTCGACGCGCTGTGCGGCAGGGGACATGAAGCGGCCTTTCCTGTGGTCTGCGGAAGTGCGGCTGTTCTGCGGAGAGCGGCGGGGAAGCCGCGTCATCGGCCATCGAGGGACCCGAGACGCGCCTCCGGTCGCTGACCGGTTCCGATGAGCTGACCGGTTCTGATGGAGGGAGCGCCGCGAGGTCGGGTGCGTACCCCACCGGGGTCCAGGAGCCGCACACTGGTCACCAGTCCTGCGACCCGGCGGTCGCCGGGCTCACGCCTCGCTCCTCGCCGCCATCCGCATCGCCGCGTCGTGGACCAGCTGCGCGTGCAGTTCGAACATCGCCACCAGGTCGACGGCGTTCCCGTTGATCTCCCGCTGGACGAACAGCCCGTCGGCGCCCGCGACGGCGTAGGTCGTCAGGATCTGGACGGACTCCTCGTCGAGGCCCGGAACGAGCGATGCGGCCATCTCGGCGATCTTCGCGCGCGCGATGTCGCGGACCTGGAGGAACACCGTGCGGCCGCGCGGTTCGGCCGGGCGCCGCTCCAGCGCGAGCATCAGCCCCAGGCGCAGGAAGTCGGGGGCGTCGACCAGTGACTTTGCCACGTTCCCGGCCACGGCGGTGACCCGCTCCAGCGGGGTGCCGGTCTCCTCACCCGGAAGTTCGAACGCGGCCAGCCAGGTGTCGAAGCTGCGCTCGATGACGGCGGCGATCAGGTCGTCCTTGTCCTTGAAGTGCCAGTAGATCGAGCTGGCGGGCAGTCCGCACGCGGCGCTGACGGCCGCGATCGACGTGCCTTCGTACCCGCGCTCGCCGGAGATCTCCACGGCGGCGTCGAGGATGCGCTGTCGCGACTCCACTCCGTTCGCCCGCTTCTTGCGGGTCGTCTGCGGCTTCGTCATGGCAGGTGCCCTCCTGTCGGTGCGTTCCGCGCCGGCCGCTTGACCGCTTCCGGCGACCAGCTTACCGTAGCACTCGTTCCAATTGTAGTGACCGATACAGGAAGGGTCGAGCGTCATGATCGACAGTGAGGTGGCCCGATGAGTGAGACCTCGGCGCAGGCAGGGACCGAAGACGTCTACGACGTGGCGGTGATCGGTTACGGGCCCACGGGCGTGACCGCGGCGAACCTGCTGGGGGCGATGGGGCTGCGGGTCGTCGTCCTGGAGCGGGACGACGCGATCTTCGCGCGTGCCAGGGCCATCTCCACCGACGAGGAGGTCGTCCGCATCTGGCAGCGCATCGGCCTGGCCGAGCGGCTCAAGCAGGACATGCTGACCGAGCGGGACGTGGACTTCGTCGACGCCGAGGGCCGTACGTTCATCAGCGCGCGCCCCACCCCGCGCGGGCACGGTCACCCACCGCAGATGTTCATCTACCAGCCGGCGCTGGAGCAGGTCCTGCGTGACGGGGTCGACCGCTACCCGAACGTGGAGATCCTTCTGCGCCACGAGTGCCTGCGCCTGCGCCAGGACGCCGACGGGGTGGAGCTGACGGTCGTCGGCACCGCCGACGACTCCGTCCACCGGCTGCGCGCCTCGTACGTGATCGCCGCCGACGGCGGATCCAGCCTCACCCGTGCTCAGCTGAACATCGGCTACGAGGGCACGACGTACGAGGGCCGCTGGGTGGTGATCGATACGAAGATGCTCAAACCCTGGCCGGGCCACGACAAGCTGCGCTTCCACTGCGATCCGGCCCGACCGGCCGTGGACTGCCCGACCCCGCTCGGCCACCACCGGTGGGAGTTCCCGATCCTGCCCGGTGACGACGAGAAGCAGCTGACCACCGAGGAGGCCGTGTACCGGCTGGTGGCCCGGTACGGCATCTCCCGCGACAGCATCGACGTCCTGCGCGCCACCGTCTACAGCCACCACGTGCGCTTCGCCACCCGCTTCCGGATGGGCCGGGTCTTCCTCGCCGGGGACGCCGCCCACGCCATGCCGCCGTGGATCGGTCAGGGCATGGCCGCCGGGGTGCGCGACGTGGCCAACCTCTGCTGGAAACTCGACGCCGTGCTGCGCGGCGAACTGCCCGAGGGGGTTCTCGACAGTTACGAGGCCGAGCGCAAGCCGCACGTCAAGGAGGTCACCAAGCGGGCGGTGTTCGTCGGCCGGATCATCACCGAGCGCCGCCGCCCGGTCGCCCGCGTCCGTAACGGCGCCCTGCGCGCCCTGGACCGTATACCGGGCTTCGGCGACTGGACGCAGAACTCCAACTGGATCCCCGTCGCACGCTACGGGGCGGGCCTTCAGGCCCGTCCCCGCACCAAGGCGACCGGCCACCAGATCCCCCAGCCCTGGGTCACCGGCCCCGACGGCACCCGTGTCCGGCTCGACGACGCGCTCGGCGGCCGATGGACCCTGCTCCACGCCGACACCGCTGCTCCGCAGCGTGCCTGGAGCCGGTCCGGCGTCTCATCCCTGACCATCACACCTGTCGGCTCCGGGCCGGCCGAGGACACCCTCGTCGACAGCGACGGCGTCCTGCTGCCCTGGATGAGACAGCACGGCGCGGCCACGCTCGCTCTGCGCCCCGACGCCTATGTCTACGCGGCGGCCCCCGCAGGCGCCCTGCTTCCGCCGCCGCCCCGGGGCTTCACCCCGTCCACGGCTCCGCGCCTCGACGCGTCCACCGCCCAGTGACAACACCGGCACAGTGAGGACACCGGCATCATGACGACGACACCGACCGGCCTGCCGACGATGCAGGAGACGACGTACGACATCGGCGGAAGGAAGATCTTCGCCGCGGAAACCGGAGAGGGCCCACCGGTCCTGCTGCTGCACGGCGGCGGCCCCGGCGCCTCCGGCGTCTCCAACTACGCCCGCAACATAGCCGAGTTGGCCAAGCAGTACCGGGTCATCGTGCCCGACCTGCCCGGCTACGGCCGCAGCACCAAGGGCGTCGACGGCAGCGACCCCTTCGGCCACCTGGCCGACGGCATACGGGGACTGCTCGACGAACTCGGCCTGGAGAAGGCCCACTTGGTCGGCAACTCCTACGGCGGAGCCTGCGCCCTGCGCCTGGCCCTGGACACCCCGGACCGGGTCGACCGCATGGTCCTGATGGGCCCCGGCGGCATCGGCGCCACCCGCGCCCTGCCCACCCCCGGTCTCAACAGCCTGCTGAACTACTACAGCGGCGACGGGCCTTCGCGGCAGAAGCTGGAGAAGTTCATCCGCAACTACCTCGTCTTCAACGCCGCCGACGTCCCGGACACGGCGATCGAGGAGCGCTACCGGGCGAGCATCGACCCGGAAGTGATCGCCTCACCGCCGCTGCGGCGGCCGTCCGGGCCCAACGCCCTGCGGACCGTATGGAAGATGGACTTCACCCGCGACGCCCGCCTGTCCCGGCTGCCGGTGCCCACGCTGGTGCTGTGGGGAGCGCGGGACCGGGTCAACCGGCCGTCCGGCGGCCGGATGCTTGCCGAGCGCATGCCCAACTGCGACCTGTATCTCGTCGCCAACACCGGCCACTGGGTCCAGTTCGAACGCGCGGAGCTCTTCAACCGGCTGTGCGCCGACTTCCTGGCGGGCCGCCGATGAACACCGCAGCTACCGGCACCGCCTCCGTCTTCGGCGCCGTCCACCTCGGCTACATCGTCATCGAGACCAACCGCTTCGCCGACTGGCGCCGCTTCGGTACCGACGCCATCGGCATGCACCACGACAGCCTCTCCCGCGACCTGATGCGCTTCCGCCTCGACGACCAGGAATGCCGCTTCCTGCTCAGGCGCGGCCCGGCCGAGGACGTCGTCGCCACCGGCTGGCACATCGACGACCACGCCTCCTTCGAGCAGATCGAGGCCCGTATCCGGGCCCACGGTGTCCCTGTCGTACGCGGCTCCGACGAGGCAGCCGCCCTGCGCGGCGTGGAACGCCTCCTGCGATTCCCCGGCCCCAAGGGCATCACCCAGGAGATCTACACCACCCCGCTTGCCTCCGCCGAACCGCTGCGCATGCTCGCGTCCGGCTTCGTCACCGGCGACTCCGGTATGGGACACATCGCGCTCACCTCCACCAAGCCCGCGCAGATCCGCGGCTACTTCAACACCGTCTTCGACGCCCGCCTGACCGACTACATCGACGAGACCATCAGCGGCGTCAAACTGAAGATCCGCTTCCTCCGTGTCAACGAACGCCACCACTCCATCGCGGTGGCCGCCACCCGCGGGCTGCCCATCGACCCGATCCGCACCCGCGTCCAGCACCTCAACATCCAGGCCGCCACCCTGGACGACGTCGCCCAGAGCTACCAGCGGGTGCACGAACTCGGCTTCGACATGGCGCTGTCGGTCGGCCAGCACACCAACGACAAGGAACTCTCCTACTACGCCCGCACCCCCTCGGGCTTCGAATGGGAAGTCGGCTGGAACCCGATCGTCATCGACGAGACGATCTGGGAACCCTCCACCCACCAGGGCATCAGCATCTGGGGCCACCTCCCCGTCGGCCAGACCATCGTGGACAAACTCGCCCAGTTCCGCGTCGGCGCCCGCTCCCTGGCCCACCCCGAGAACACGGTGCCCGCTCTCAGCGGCGCGGGCATCGCCGACGACTGATCCGTCTTTCGCCGCTGTTCGGGCCGCACGCCCATACGTGCCATGCATCGGCGGACGCCCATCGCCGCCGCTCCCACAACCCCGCCCCTCTCCGACCGGAGGCAATCCCGCATGTTCGCTCTGCACCGCCGCACCACTTCCCGTCAGAGGCGACCGTGAGCGCCCACGAGCCCGCCGACGCGGTGACCGAAGCGGCGGCCGCCCTGGAAGATGCCACCCGTACCGGCGTCCCCTGCGCCCCGGTGCGCTCGCTCCTGCCCGAAGGCGACGTCGAAGCCGCGTACGCCGTGCAGCGCCTGCACGTGGAACGCGGGATCACCACCGGGCGGCGGCTGGTGGGCCGCAAGATCGGCCTGACCTCCCCCGCCGTGCAGCGGCAACTCGGCGTGGAACAGCCGGACTTCGGCGCGCTGTTCGCCGACATGGCGGTGCCCGAGGGGCACCCGATCGCCCCCGGCCGACTCCTCCAGCCGAAGATCGAGGCCGAGGTCGCCCTGGTCCTCGGCACGGACCTGCCGCATCACGCCCCGACCGTCGCCGACCTGCTGCGCGCCACGGCCTTCGCGCTGCCCGCGCTGGAGATCGTCGACAGCCGCATCGCCGACTGGGACATCACCATCGTCGACACCATCGCCGACAACGCCTCCTGCGGCCTGTACGTCCTGGGCGGCACCCCCGTCCCCCTGGACCGCGTCGACCTGCGGGCCGTGACGATGACCCTCACCAAGAACGGTGAGACGGTCTCCGAGGGCACCGGAGCCGACTGCCTGGGCAGCCCGCTCACCGCCGCCCTCTGGCTCGCCTCCACCCTCGCCGGGCTCGGCGACCCGCTGCGGGCGGGCGACATCGTCCTGACGGGTGCGCTCGGCCCGATGGCCGTCGCCGCCGGGGGCGACGAGTTCACCGCGCACATCGAAGGGCTCGGCACGGTCACGGCCACGTTCGCGTCCGCCGCCACGGAAGGGGCCGCATCATGAGCACGAAGGTCGCCGTCATCGGGTCGGGCAACATCGGCACCGACCTGATGATCAAAATCCTGCGGCTCTCCGACTCCCTGGAGATCGCCGCCATGGCCGGGATCGATCCCGGCTCCGACGGCCTGGCCCGCGCCTGCCGCCTGAGGGTCGCCACCACCCACGAGGGCGTCGACGGCCTGGTGGGGCTGGACGAGTTCGCGGACGTCGAGATCGTCTTCGACGCCACTTCGGCCGGCGCGCACCGCCACCACGACGAGGTACTGCGCTCGCTGGGGCGCAGGGTCGTGGACCTGACGCCCGCCGCGCTCGGCCCGTACGTCGTCCCGCCGGTCAACGGCGAGGCCCACCTCGACGCACCGAACGTCAACATGGTCACCTGCGGTGGCCAGGCCACCATCCCGATCGTGGCCGCCGTCGGGGCCGTGACGCCCGTCCACTACGGCGAGATCGTCGCCTCGATCTCCTCCCGCTCGGCCGGCCCCGGCACCCGGGCCAACATCGACGAGTTCACCGAGACGACCTCGTCGGCCATCGAGAAGGTGGGAGGCGCCGCACGGGGCAAGGCGATCATCGTCCTGAACCCGGCCGAACCCCCGCTGATCATGCGCGACACCGTGTACTGCCTGGTCGGCGCGTGCGACGACGCCGCGGTGACCGCCTCGGTGCAGGACATGGTCGCCCGGGTCCAGGCGTACGTGCCCGGATACCGCCTCAAGCAGAGGGTCCAGTTCGAGCGCGTCGCCGCCGACGACCCCCTGCGCTCACTGCTGCCCGCGGGTGCGCGGTCCGACGACGCCGCGAAGGTCTCGGTCTTCCTGGAGGTCGAGGGCGCCGCCCACTACCTGCCCGCCTACGCCGGGAACCTCGACATCATGACCTCGGCCGCCCTGCGCACCGCCGAACGCATGGCCGCGGCGCAGCCCTTCACGGAGGTGGTCTCCCGATGACCGCGGACAAGACGCCCGTCCTGTACGTACAGGACGTGACCCTGCGGGACGGCATGCACGCCGTACGCCACCGCTACACCGTCGACCAGGCCCGTACGATCGCCGCCGCACTCGACGAGGCCGGGGTGGCCGCGATCGAAGTTGCCCACGGCGACGGCCTGTCCGGCTCCAGCATCACCTACGGCGTCGGCGCGCACACCGACTGGGAGTGGATCGAGGCCGTCTGCGCCAGCATCCACCTCGCGGTACCCACCACGCTGCTCCTGCCCGGCATCGGCACCCTGCACGACCTGCGCCAGGCACACACCCTCGGCATCCGCTCGGTCCGCGTCGCCACCCACTGCACCGAGGCCGACATCTCCGCCCAGCACATCGCCGCCGCCCGCGACCTGGGCATGGACGTGGCCGGGTTCCTGATGATGTCCCACATGGCCGAACCCGCCGAACTGGCCCGCCAGGCCAAGCTCATGGAGTCCTACGGAGCCGGGTGCGTCTACGTCACCGACTCCGGCGGACGCCTGACCATGGACGGCGTCCGTGACCGCGTCCGCGCCTACCGCGATGTCCTCGACCCGGACACCGAGATCGGCATCCACGCCCACCACAACCTCGGCCTGGGCGTCGCCAACTCCGTCGTCGCGGTCGAGAACGGTGTCACCCGCGTCGACGCCTCCCTCGCAGGCCAGGGCGCCGGAGCGGGGAACTGCCCGCTGGAGGCGTTCATCGCGGTCGCCGACCTGATGGGCTGGAAGCACGGCTGCGACCTGTTCCCCCTGATGGACGCCGCCGACGACGTCGTACGTCCTCTCCAGGACCGCGAGGTCCGCGTCGACCGCGAGACCCTCACTCTCGGCTACGCGGGCGTGTACTCCAGCTTCCTGCGCCACGCCGAGGCCGCCGCCCGTCGGCATGGCCTGGACACCCGGGCGATCCTGGTCGAGGTTGGCCGGCGCAAGATGGTCGGCGGCCAGGAGGACATGATCACCGACATCGCCCTCGACCTCGCGGCGGCCAACTCTGCAGGCTGACCGAGAACGGCCGGCACCGAGGCCCGTGGCCGTTCGGCGGAGACGGCGCCACCGACGCAGAGGGCCGGACCCGGCGGATGCGAGGCGAAGCCCGGTCGGCGTGCTCGCCCGTACACACCCGCCACGGCCTCTTGACCACACGACCACTCAACCGCCCCACAAAAAGGAAGAACCATGGAACCGCACCCCGACGGCGGCCTCGGCCACCAACCTGAGCCTGGCGACGGCTTCACGCCCGTCCGCCCGCCGCGCAGGAGCGCACGTCGTAGGACTGTCATCCTCGCCGCCTGCCTGTTCGCGGTGGGGGCGACGGCCGTCACCGTCGACCGAGTCGCGGCGAGCCGTGTGGAAAGCCGTACGGCCGAGGCGTTCCAACAGGGGATGGGTACTCCAGCGCGCCCCTCGGTCGAGGTACGCGGCTTCCCCGTCCTGCCGCAGTTGAGCTCCGGCACTCTGCGACACGTGGACATCACCGCCCGGGACATACCCGCTCGCGGCAGCGACCGACCGGTGCCGGTGAGCAGGCTCACCGTAGGACTGGACGAGTTGCGGATCTCCGGCGACGCCGATCAGGTCCACGCACGGGCCGTGGACGCGACAGCTTTCCTGTCGTACGAGGACCTGTCGGACGCGCTCGGCCTCGCGATCGAAGGAGGCGGCGAGACGGGCAGGGTCAGGGCACGGCTCGTCCTCCCGCTCAGCGGAGAGGTCACCGTGAGCACGGCCGTCGCAGCCGTCTCCGGCAATCGCGTCGCCTTCACCGACTTCAGTGTCACGCAGGGGGAACTCCCGCCTGCGGGGGAGGTCCTCCTGGCGAAGATGCTTGCCGAACCCATCCAGCTGCGCAACGTTCCCGAGGGCCTGCTCCTACGGTCTGTGACCGTCGGACCGGGCGGGCTCAACGCGCATTTCACCGGTGACACGGTGACCTTCAGGCCGGCCGCCGCCACTGTGTGACGCTCCGGGACGAATCTCCTCCCTGCCATGCCGTCAGGCAAGTCGGCATCCGGTCGGCATGAGTGCCCGGGCATTCAGAGAGGGGCGCCCCAACAGGCGCCCGCCCAGGGAGAGAACCCGAGCGGGAAGCCTCACCGCCAGGGTGAAGCGATGTTCCTCACAAGCATCGTTCCAGTGCGTCCCGGTGTAGAGTCGAGACCGCCCTTGACCTGCACAAAGCAGGCAGGGAGCCGTCTCGGAGGAGTCCCGAATGCTGCGCACTCTGTTCAAGTCCAAGATCCACCGGGCCACCGTCACCCAGGCCGACCTGCACTACGTCGGATCCGTGACGATCGACGCCGATCTGATGGACGCCGCCGACCTGCTGCCCGGCGAGCTGGTCCATATCGTCGACATCGACAACGGCGCCCGCCTGGAGACGTACGTCATCGAGGGCGAGCGCGGCTCCGGTGTCATCGGGATCAACGGTGCCGCCGCGCATCTCGTGCACCCCGGTGACCTGGTCATCCTGATCAGCTACGCCCAGGTCGAGGACGCCGAGGCTCGCGCGTTCGTCCCGAAGGTCGTCCACGTCGACGCGGACAACCGGATCGTCGCACTCGGCACCGACGCATCGGCGCCGGTGCCCGGGACCCGTACGGAGCGGAGCCCGCAGGCCGTCGTCGCGGGCGACTGAACCGGCCGTCCGCCCCCACGGGAACGCCCCGCGGGAACGCACCACGAAAGCGCCCCACGGAACGAGGAGAGCAGGAGCCCATGGCGGAGAACGCTGCTGTAGAGATCAGGGACGACCGGGAGCACGGCACCCTGACGGCCTACGAGGACGGGAAAGCCGCCGGGACCATCGCGTACTTCGTCCTGGAACCCGCACCGGGCGCGCTCGTCGCCGTGCACACCGTCGTCCGGCCCGAGCACGAGGGCAAGGGCATCGCCGGAGCGCTCGTCCGGAAGTTCTACGCCATCGCCGCCGGGGAAGGCGTCCCCGTCGTGCCCCTGTGCCCGTACGCGGCGAAGTGGGCGCAGCGCCACCCGGACGAGGCGCCCGAGGCTCCGGGCGAGCTCGTCCGGGAGGCGGAGCGGCAGCTCAGGGACCATCCCGAGATGTTCTGAGGGGAGGGGCGGGGAGGGAGAGGCGACGGAGAGGGACGGGTCAGCCTGTAGTCGGGTCCGGGTCGTCCAGTTCGTGCAGGCCTGCCGGGTTCTCGTCGGTCAGTACCTCTCCCGACGCCGTGACGAAGCGCTGGGCGTGACCCCGGTGGACGCACAGGAGCTGGTCCCGGTACACGGCCACCGCCGGACCGTACTTGCTGCTGTGCCCCGGCAGCTCGGTGTCCGTGCTCCACCCGGTGCCGTCGAAGGCGGACCACCACAGCTGCTGGCGCGCCGGGTCGCGGTGGACGCACATCAGCTTGCCGTCGAAGTCGGCGAGGCCGATGTTGCTCCGCGTACGGTGTCCCGGCAGCGCCCCCTCGGGGGTCCAGCGGTCGCCGTGCAGCCGGCTCCAGTGGATCGCCCCGTCCTTGGGGTTGCCGTACAGCAGGTGGAGGGCGTCGTCGTACACGGCGAGCGCCGGGGACCTCGTGGTGGCGCCGCCGGGGACGGGTTCGGGGGTCGTCCAGGTGCGGCCGTCCCGGCTGGTGGTGACCATGATCCGCTGGGTGGCCTCGGCGTAGGCGAGGTGGAGGGTGTCGCGGAAGACGGCCAGCGCCGGGCCGTAGACGCTCTCGGCGTGCGGAACCGGCAGGTCCGGCGTCCAGCTTTCGCCGTCGTACGAGGTCAGCGCGATGCCCCAGTCGCCCGAGCCGCCGCGGTGCGCGCAGTACAGCCGGTCCCGGAACACCGCGAGCGCCGGGCTGCCCAGGGTGTGGTGGGCGGGGAACGGCTGGTCCCCGGACCAGCCGCCGTCCGCACGGTGCGCGGTCCACCACAGGTCGGGATTGTCGCCCCGGCCCTGGTAGACGCAGTACAGGTCATCGCGGAAGACCGCCAGGGCCGGGGCCTCGGAGGCGTAAGGGGCGGTGAACTGCGCCTCGGGTCCCCAGCCCGGGTCCGGTGCGAACACGCTGAACCACAGGCCGGTCTCGTGCGGCGGCGCTTCGAGGGCCATGGGGGCGAGGAGGGTGGGCAGGGACCACGGCGAGACCAGCTCGCACCCGGCGCCCCGGGCGGCCGGGCGGATCTGTTCGGCGCGGGCGGTCAGCGCCTCGCCGACGGCTCCGGCGATGTCCGAGGGCAGGGATCCGGCAAGCACCTCCGAGACGAGGGTCCGGAATCCGTCGCCGGGCCCGGTGGCGTCGGGGCCCGCCGGGCGGTCGGCCGCCTGCTGGTCGAGGCGGAGGACGAACCCCCACTCCAGCAGGCGGACGGAGACGGCTGCCCCCGCCGTGGCGAGCTCCTCGGCCGCCTCCTTCGCGCGCTCGACGGCCTTGGCCGAGGGGGCGTCCGCGCCGAACTCCGGTGTCGTCTCGCTCTTCCGCCCGAGGGCGGCTCCATCGATCGCCATGCTGTCTTCCTGTCTGCAGGGCCACGTACGGCCGGTTCGCCCCGCGCTCGGCGCGCGGGTGGACCGCCCGGGTTCGCGGGCAGGTTCGGGGTGGCCGTCCGTACGGCCTCAGGGGAGGGTGGCGGGAACGGTGGGCAGGGGCGGGCGTGTGTCGTACGGGAGGGGGAGGACCCGGTCGCCCACCCGGATCGTCCCGCCGCGGATCACCTCGGCCCGCAGCCCGCCCCGGTGCAGCAGGCCACGGATCAGGCCGGGGCGCACCAGTTGTTCGAGGCGGGCGCAGGGCTCGCTGAGCCTGAGGCCGCGCAGGACCACCGCGCCGACCTGGAACTCCCGGTCCACCAGCGGGTTCAGCCGGATGTCGCGGCAGACGAGGTTTCGGCGGCATTCGGCGGGGGAGAGCGTGATGCCGTGTTCCCGGGCCAGGGCGTCCAGGGCCTCGGCTTCGATGAGGGTGACATCGCAGACCCCGGACGCCCGGCCGGTTCCCCGCCGTCGGGGCCTGGGGCCCTCGCCCGCCCAGTAGTTACGGTCACCTGCCAGGCCCCGGCCCGTCACCGCGTGGGCCTCGGCGACGCGGAAGGTGGGCTCGCCGGGGCGCGTGGCGAGGTGCAGGGAGGTGATACGGCCGGGGCCGGGCGGCGGTGGGTCCTGTGCCATGGGCGGTTCACCCTTCCAGGAAGTGGTCCTTGAGGGAACGGAGAGTCCGGAACTGGTCCACGTCGATCCGGTCGAGCTGGAGCTCCCGCCCGATCAGGTCCTCCAGCAGCAGGATGAACTCCATGAAGCCGAGCGAGTCGATCAGCCGGTTTTCGATCAGGTCGAGGTCCTCCGGGATCTCCTCGACGGTGGGGTTGCGTTCGCGGAGCCAGTCCACGACCGGCTTGATCACGTCGTCCATGGTTGCTTCGTTCACGGTTGCTTCGTTCATGGTTGCTTTCTCCTGGATCCGGTGGGGCCCGGGGAGGCGGTGGGGGAGCTGCGGGCGCTCTCGTACTCCCGGCCGATCCGGGCGACGGTGACGGCGGCCGGGTGCCGGGCGGTGACGCGGGCGCAGGACCGCCCGCAGTACATGGCCATCTCCTCGATGCGGCCGGTGGTGCGCTCACCCGGAGCCGCCGCGCTGTAGCGCGGTACCGGGTACGTCCGCCCGTCCACCCGGGTGGTGGCTATGAAGGTGGCCGGGGCGCGTTCCCCGGTGGTGGTGAGGGGGTTGGCCAGGACGCGGTGCGGGCGGTGCGGCCAGCCGATGTCGAATACGGAGGTGATGAGGGTGTCGTCGGCCGCGGCCTCGACCACCCGCCGCTTGAACTCCGGGTGCGCGGTGGATTCCGCGGCCGGGACGAACAGGGTTCCGGCCATGGCCCCGTCCGCGCCCCGCGCCACGGCGTCCGCGAGGTCGGCCCCGGTGGCGATCCCGCCCGCGACGGCCAGGACCGCGTGCGGGTGGCGGTTCCGTACGGCGGACAGCAGGAGGTCCCCGGGCAGCCGGCCGAGCAGGTGGCCGCCTGCTTCGGTGCCCTGGAGGACCAGGACGGCGGCGCCACGGTCAAGGGCGGTACCGGCGTCCGCGAGGGTGCCGACCTGGACCACCAGCGGGTGCCCGGCGGCCCGGACGGCCCGGGCCGCGTCGGCGTCGGGCAGCCCGAAGGAGGTGACGAAGGCGCCCGGGGGCAGTTCGGGCAGCACGGCCCGGAGCTGGTCGAGGCAGCCGGACGGGCCGGTCACCTCGGGGACCACGTTCACCCCGAACGGGCGGCCGGTGGCGGCGGCCACCTCCCTGACCAGCCGGGCCGCCCGCGCGGGCGGCTCCTTGTACAGCGCGAGGGTGCCGCCCGCTCCGGCCCGGGACACCGCCACGCACAGCCCGGGCCCGGCGACGGCGCCCATCCCGGCCTGCAGCAGCGGCAGCCGGAGGCCGAGCCGGTCGGCCAGCCGGGTCACGAACGGTCCCCGATCAGCCGTACGGCGCGGAGCGCGGCGGCCAGGTCCCCTGCGAAGAGGTCGCCCAGGGCGTGCACCCACCGTTCCAGGCCGAACGCGACGCAGCCGGTGAAGGCCGGGCGGCCCGCGTGGTGGATGGCGCGTCGCTCGCCGAAGAAGTTGCGGTGGTTGTTGGTGGAGGCCACGGCGGTGCCGTCGGTGTGCAGGTACTCGTCCTTGACCGGGGCGAGCAGCTGCATCACCGTGCGGGAGCCGTCCTTCTCGAAGAACGGGTCGGTGGCGGGCCGCCGCTCCAGGGTGAGGCCGAGGGCCGCGCCGAAGGCGGCGATCCGCTCCTGGTGCCGGTCGAGATGGGCCCGTACCGCCTCGGCCGATCCGACGCAGACGATCTCCCGCATGGTGAACCCCCAGAGCCGGCGCAGCCCGTCGTGGTGGTCCTCGTTGCGGAAGCACTGCGCGGCGGTGGTGATCAGGACGGGGGCGTCGGCGCTGGTGCCGGAGAGGTGCAGGAAGCAGCCGTAGCAGGCGGCGGAGGGCAGCAGGTGGGTGGCGTCGGCCAGGTCGGTGGCGGGGAGGCGGGTGGTTCCTTGCGGGGCCGTGGTGGGGAGTTGGGTGGCTCCGGGCGGGGGCGTGGCGCGGGCGGTCAGCCGGTCGGGGCGGATGCGGGTGACCGGGCTGCCCAGGTGCGGGAAGTTACGGAAGTAGTCGAGGGTCTCCAGCTCTTCGGCCCGGAGCAGGGGCGGATAGCTCCGGCGCCGGGCACCGGCCTCGGTGCCCCAGCGGGTGAACACCGCGTCGAGCGCGTCCATCAGGAGGACGGCGGGTTCGTCGAGGGTGGCGAGCCCGTCCCGTACCGACCAGGCGGCCCCGGTCCCTTCCGTGGTCGCGGGGTCAGTGACGGTCATCGAACACCCCGATCCGGTGGAGGAAGCCGGTCGTCTTGTGCAGGACCTTGGCGTGGGCGGGCTGCCGGGCGGGGTGGGCGAGCAGCCGCCGGCGCAGCGCGAAGCCGTCCGGGAGCCCGGCGTCCCGGTAGACGGCCGGGTTGTAGAAGGACTCGATGCTGGTGGTGAGGTAGCGGCCGAGATAGTCGCGCAGTCCCTGCCGGGCCGCCTCGTCCAGGCCTCGGGCGAGCAGCCGTTTCCACAGGAGGTGCACCAGGCGGCAGCCGAAGGCTATGTGGCGGGATTCGTCCTGGTGGTGCAGCCGGTTGATGTGCCGCACGGTCGGGTGCAGGCGCCGGTCGTCGGCCAGGCGGACGTTGTAGTGGTCCACGATCTGCTCGAAGATCAGGATCCGGGCGAAGACCAGGAAGTTCTCGATGTCCGGGTCGCGCGGGGGCTCGGGGAGCTTGACCGACTTGTCGGGGTAGATCTTGTCGGCGTACTTGAGGCAGAAGGTGGCGAAGAACCACATGTGGTCGTTCTCCTCACCGATGAAGTGGTGGAAGAACTCGGAGGGGAGCTCGAAGCCAGGCGTGTGGACGCGCCGGGTGACCTCGATGAGCAGTTCGCGGATGCCGTGCACGTTGAGGCTGTAGAAGTTGACGCTCTCCCACCGGCTCAGGGCCCGCAGCTGGGCGGGGCTCAGCTCGTCCATCAGCTCGGTGCCGTGGACGGAGAGCAGCTCGGGGGACATCCAGAGCTCGTCGGTGGGGATCGAGTCCGGCCAGTCGAACGTAGTGAAGGGGTTGTAGTAGTCCGCGGTGGCCTTGTCGGAGAGCCGGTCGAGCAGGGACCGGAACTCGGTGTCGTCCGCCGTCGCGGTGCTGACCGCTTCGGTGGGCGGGGCGTTCGGGGGGCGCATGGGCGTCACTCCTTCCAACGGATGGCCGAGAGCAGAGCCCGGGGCGAAGGGCGGATATTGATGCTTTGGGGTGGTGTGGTGGAGGGCTTTATCCGGTAGGGCAGGGGCGGGATTTCATACGTCCAGGACGAAGTTGAACGCGGCATTCCAGCCGTCGGGCGTCTGCTCCACGTCCATCAGGCATTCTGGCCGGAAATACTTGTCGAGGTGGTTTCGGCGTTCGCCGGGGAAATACAGCATCGTGGTCAGTACGACTCCGCCGGGCGGCTGCACCTTCACGTGCACATGCCGCGTCCGCCCCGGGTACACGGCGGGCAGCACCGTCTCCAGCCGCCACCGCCCCTCGGCGTCCGCGAACTGGTGACCGCGCAGCCGAAACCCGTCGTCGTCGTAGACTCCGGCCGCTCCGACCTGCCAGAAGTCGAGCAGGGTGCCGCCGATCGGTTTCCCCTCGGGGGTGCGGACCGTGCCATGGAGCAGCATCGGGACACCCTCGTCCACATCGTCCCGGAAGCTGGTCCTGAGGGGGGTGTCGGGTTTGTAGTACGGCCCTTCGCGCAGGGCGGGCGTGGGCGGCGTGCCGTTGCAGCGAACGGTCGGTGTGAGTGTCTTCAGGACATTATCCGGATTTCCGTTCTCCATGGCCGAATTCTCCCTGGGTGAAGGATCTTTCGTTTCGATTCAGGCAGAGTAACCGGAGTTATGGATGGTGAGAAGAAGGCCGTGTGATGCCTCTCGGCCATTCCTGGGGCGTTTATCGCCAGGTCTTCCGGGATTGGTGCGGACTGTAGTTGTCTCCTGGGAATGGAGCGGTCTACGGGTCGGATGGGAAAGCAGGGACGACAGGCGACCGGGGGCAATCGGTGGCGGTCGGGGACGGCTGGTGGCGGCCAGGGACGGCTGGTGGTGGTGGCGGGCCGGGCTCGGGGGGCGATCAGTGCCCGTCGGCGGCGGACCGGCGCAGCACGGTGCGCGCACGGGCGAAGTAGGCCGGGTCGGGTGGTGCGGTGAGGATGTCCGCGAGTGCGAAGAGGTCCAGCGTCCGGCTGAGCCGGGGCCAGTTGTCGGGCAGCCGCCCGCTCCCGCCCCGGAAGCCGTCGACGAAGCCCGTGGTGAAGGCGGGCGGGTACTCATGGGCGAAGCGCAGCATGTTCCCGACGTCGAAGAGCGGGGAGCCGCTGAAGGAGAGCTCCCAGTCGAGCACAGCGGCCACCGCCCACTGCCCGGCACGCCGATGAACCAGCACGTTCTTCGGGTTGAAGTCGCCGTGCACCAGGCGCCGTTCACCTGCCAGGGCGGCAAGGGCCCCGGCCCCGCGCCGGGCGAGGGCGCGCAGTGCCGCCGAGTCGGTCCCGCTCAGCGGCCCGTCCACGGCCGCCGTGACCAGGCAGCGGTCGACGAAACCGGCCAGGTCATCGAGCGGGGACGCGCCGTCCGGGGCCGGGACCAGTGAGGGGTCGCCGAACGGGCCCGGGTGCGGCAGCCCGACCCGGCCGATCCGCGCCAGCACCGCGCCGACGGCCCGGCCCAGGGCCCGCGCTTCGCCCCTCGGCGGGCGGTCCGCGAGCACTTCGCTGAGCGGGGACCCGTCCACGTACCGGTAGAGCAGGGCGGGGCGGCCGGTGGTGCGGCCCTGCGGATCGGCCGCGACCACTGCGGTCACCGGGACTGCCCGGGCCGCCGCCCGGCCGAGGACAGCGATCTCCACAGCACAGGTGTTGCGCGGGAACCGGCTGGGGGAGGACCGGTGGCGGCGCAGGACGAAGCGCTCCGGCCCCGCCGCGCCGGGGAGCCGGGCGGTGAGCAGCGTCATGTCGTTGGTGAACCCGCCGGGCAGCGGGTCCACCCCGTGCAACAGGGCCCCGGGCAGGGCGTGCCGGGTCAGCCAGGTGCGCGTGGCGGGGTCCAGGAGACCCACCGGAGGCGAATGGCGGCGCGTCACACCGGCCAGCCTGCCCGGCCGGGGGCCGCCTTCATGCGGCGGTTCCTCCCGATGGCCCAGCGCCGGTGCCGAGCTCAGCGCCGGTGCCGGGCCCAGCGTCGGTCCCGGGCTCGACGCCGGTCACGAACCCTCCGCCAGCCGTGAACCCTGCGTCGGCCGCGAATCCAGCGCCGGTTGCGCGCCGCGCGTCGGCCGCGAACCCGGCGTCGGACAACGGCCGTGCGCCCGCCGCCGCCCCGGCTGCCAGGACCAGTCCGCCCGCCGGTCCGGCGAGTCGGCCGAGCTGGGCCGGGACCACGAAGTCCTCGGCCGTGTGTTCGGGCAGCCCGGGGTATCC
Source organism: Streptomyces sp. NPDC059452 (assembly GCF_042750035.1). Classification (NCBI taxonomy): domain Bacteria; kingdom Bacillati; phylum Actinomycetota; class Actinomycetes; order Kitasatosporales; family Streptomycetaceae; genus Streptomyces; species Streptomyces sp. NPDC059452. The sequence continues at coordinate 106,520 of NZ_JBHYVE010000016.1, read as the reverse complement.
GGCCAGGGTCGCGGCCAGTTCGGCGCCGAGCAGCGGGAAGAGCCCGGGGAGCTCCGCTACCCCGCCGCCGATCACGATCCGCTGGGGTGCGGTGGTGTACACGATGTTGCGCAGCCCTGCGGCCAGGTAGGCCGCCTCCAGCCGCAGCGCCTCACGCAGTCTGTCCCCGGTCAGCTCTTCGGCCGGAGCACCCCAGCGGGCCTCCATCGCATCGCCGCCCGCCAGCCCTTCCCAGCAGTCGCCGTGGAAGGGGCAGGAGCCGGGGAAGGTGTCGCCCGTGATCCGGCCCACCGTGAGGTGGCCCATCTCGGTGTGGACCAGGCCGCTGACCACCTTGCCGCCGATCACCGCACCGCCGCCGATCCCGGTGCCGACGGTGAGGTAGACATAGGTGTCCAGCCCCCGCGCGGCGCCCCAGTGGCCCTCGCCGAGGGCCGCACCGTTGACGTCGGTGTCGATGCCCACCGGCACTCCGAGCGCGGCGGCGAACGGACCGGCCACGTCCACCCCGGACCAGCCGGGTTTGGGGGTGGCGGCCAGATGGCCGAACTTGGCGTGGCCCGGGCGCAGTTCGAGGGGGCCGAAGGAGGCGATGCCGATCGCGTCCAGCGGCCCGCTCTCGGCGACCGCCTCCCGGAAGAAGGCGACGGCCCGCGTGAGCGTGGGGCCCGGCCGCCCGGTCGGGAATCTGGTCTCGGCCTCGATCCGGCCGGGGGACGAGCCGACCATGCAGACGAACTTGGACCCGCCGGACTCGATCGAGCCGAGCCGCGGCGTCCTCACGCGCCCACCGGCCGGGCCGGGATCCGCCCGGGCAGGAGGACCTCGCGTTCCGTCCCGCGGATCCCCGTACCGACGATCTCCACGGCGACGCCATCACCGTTCGCGAGCTGCGCTGCGGGCCGTTCCCGAAGTTCGGCAGAGCCTGGACCCAGATAGACGAGAGCGCGCACGAGACCTCCCCATCGGTGTCGGGAAGGCGACGCTAACGCAGTCGAACGCGGCCGGATACCACGCCTCTGAGCCATTTCACTGCTGCGGCGACGGTTCCGGGGCCCCGCCCCCCGGTGTCCGTGGCATCCCTGGTATCCGTGGCATCGGGACGGTGACGTGTGGACTCGGCAGGCGCGGGCAGCCGCACCGGGAGACGGTGGAGGAAAGCTCCATCTGTCCGTTTCATGTCGTTGTGGAGGACCGAGATGACCCACCCTTACCCCGACCCCGTACCGCCGTCGCCGACGCCTCCGCCCGTGCCGGGTCCGCCCACCCCCGTGCCGAGCCCGCCGCCCGTACCGCCGGGTCCCGCCCCGGTGCCTCCCGGGCCTGCCCCGGACCCGATCCCGCAGCCCCCGGCGCCCGGTCCGGACCCCGTACCGGACCCGGAGCCGCAGCCCGAGCCCGCCGGGCCGTAGGGCAGGCGTCGAACGGCCCCCGGGCCCGCCGGGTCGTGGAGGAGGCGTCGAACGGTCCCCCGCCCGCCGCGAGCAGCGCGGGAGCCGGGCGCGGGGGCCGTCCTCGCCCGCCCGGCCCTCGCGCCCGGCCCTCGCCGTACGGAACCGCACCGTACGGAACCGAGCTCGGGCTCAGCCCCCGCCCAGGCCCGTCAGCGCGTCCGCGTGGCCCAGGCCGCTCTCCGTGGCGATGGCGTCCAGCGTCTGCGCGTCCCGTACCGTCGCGAACGTCACCTCGCCGCCCGGTCCAGTGGCGCGGAAGCCGTACACCGCGGGGCGCGGCAGGCTGTTGTACGCCCACGGGGTGGAGAAGTAGTACGCCCCCGTGTCGTACAGCACCACGAAGTCGCCCTCGGCCAGCTCCGGCAGCTCCCGGCCGTGGGCCACCACATCGCCCGCGAAGCAGCACGGGCCCGCGATGTCCTGGGCCAGTACCGGGCCGGGCTTCGGTGAACCGTCCGGAGCGAACGCGCCGACCCGCAGGGGCCAGGATTCGGGCATGAAGACGGTACGGGTGGCGGTCTGCGCCCCCGCGTGGGTGAGCGCGATCCGGCGGCCGCCCGCGTCCTTCGTGTACTCCACCCGGGCCCCGATGAACCCGTTCTTCGCGAGCAGGGACCGGCCGAACTCGGTGACCAGCGCGTACCGCCCGGAGAACAGGCCCGGGGCGGCGGCCGTGAGCGCGTCCACGTACGCCGCGTAGGTGGGGCGCACGGTGTCGCCGGTGAAGTTCACCGGCAGCCCGCCGCCGATGTCCAGGCTGGCGACCTGCCGGGTGCCGAGCCGTTCGTTGATTTCCTCGGCCAGCTCGTACGTCTGTGCCACCCCCGCCGCGATCAGTTCCAACGGGCAGCCCTGGGAGCCGACATGGGCGTGCAGGCGGGTGAGCCACGGGCGCTCCCCGAAGGCCCGTACGACCGTCTCGCGGGCGCCCGGATCGCGCAGGGCCACCCCGAACTTCGACGTGTCCGTCGCCGTGCTCATCGGCCCGATCGCCCCACCGCCCACCTGCGGATTGACCCGCAGCCCGAGGACGGAGGGGGAGTCCCGGTTCCGTAACGCGTCGATGCGCAGCAGTTCGTCGATGCTGTCGGCGTTGACGGCCACCCCGAGCGCGAGCGCCAGCCGGATCTCCTCGCGGGTCTTGGCGGGGGAGTCCAGCACGATCGCCCCCGGCGCGAACCCGGCGTCTACGGCGAGCCGCAGCTCACCCGGGCTCGCCACCTCGCACCCCATCCCGCAGTCGGCGAGCAGCCGCAGCACCGGTACGAGCGAGGACGCCTTGGCGGCGAAGGTGTGCAGAACGCCGGGGCTGTGCGCGAACGCCTCGCGCAGCGCGGCGACGGACGCGCGGACCCCGTCGGTGTCGATGAACCCGGCCACCGGGCGGGTCTCGCTCAGCAGCCCCTGCCCGACGGCCGCCCGGACGGCCGCGTCGAACCGGACGACCGGCGACCGGACCGCGACAGGTGGCCCGGCGGCGGCCCGCCCACGGGCTTCGGAAGGTGTCCGGGTCGTACGGCCGGAGTCGGTGATGGCTGCACCCCACAGGTCTTTCACCCGGTCTTTCACCCGGTCTTCCGCCCGGTCTTCCGCCAGGTTTTTCACAGGTCTTCCCCAGGCCTTCGGCGAAGGGAGCCGGGCCTCAGGCGATGAGCCCGACCACCGCCTCCGGCGTCAGCATCCGGAAGGTGAACGCCTGCTGGAAGTAGAGGTGGATGCTGGTGGTGTCGTGGTCCGCGTACCCGATCGACAGGTCCTGGCCCAGGCAGAGTTCGAAGTCCCCGCCCCGGGTGGAGAGCAGCACCCCGCCCCGGACCGCGGGCGCCCACAGGATCTCGTCGTCCACGATACGGGCCAGATGGGTCTTGACCGGATAGCCGTGGTCGGACGTCTCGGCGGCCTCGGTGAACGCGTCGGCGCCGAGCAGCAGCCGGTACGGTCCGTCGACACCGGCCAGCCGTAGCCGCGTCACCGCCTGGCTGACCGCCACCGGATAGTCCCGCGCGTCGGCGGGCAGCGGCAGCGGATCGTGCGAGGAGCCGTCCCGCAGACCGGTGATCCCGGCCGCCGCGTACCCGTCGATGATGGCCATGTCCTCGGCGAACGCGCAGGTGCGCGCCGCGTCCTTGACGGGCTGCCAGTCGCTGTCGGCGGAGCCGCGCTCCACGTCGTCCACGGCCTGCCGCGTCACCGTGAACGGCACCCGCCACTCGATGACCGGCATCGACGTACGCGCCCGGGCCAGGACGTCCGGGGCGGGCGGGTCGATGTCGCGCAGATGGCCGTCGCCCACCGCCGCCAGCGTCGGGCCGTCCGGATCGGAGACATCGACGACCCGGCGTCCTGCCACATGGCGGCGGAACGTGCGCCGGGCCTCCTCCTCGATCTCGTCCCAGGCGGCGGGGGTGACCGGTGCGAGTTCGCGGTGCAGATTGTTCATCACTGGGCGCTTTCTTGCAGGCTGCCGATGCGCAGCGAACCGTGGTCGGAACCGGCCGGGACGGACATCTGCCGGACCGGTGCGGAGACCGCGCCCGGTCCGGTCCTCGGCGCGGACCGGACCGGGCGGGGGCGGCGGGTCGTCGAGGAAGTCGGCGCGGGGGGCGAAGAAGAGGGAGCCGGTGACCGCCGTGGAGAAGTCGAGGATGCGGTCGTGCGTACCGGGCGGATCGCCGAGGAACATGTTGCGGAGCATGCGTTCGGTGACGTCGGGGTCGGCCGCGTACCCGATGAAGTACGTGCCGAACTCGCCCTGCCCGAAGTTCCCGAACGGCATGTTCGCCCGCAGGATGTCGCGCTCGGTGCCGTCCGGGTCGGTGATCGTGTTCAGCGCGAGATGGGAGTCGGCGGGCTTCTCCTCGTCCGGGAACTCCACGTCGTCGAGCTTGGTGCGGCCGATGACGCGCTCCTGCTCCTCCACGGAGAGCGCGTTCCACGAGGTCAGGTCGTGCAGGTACTTCTGTACGACGACATAGCTGCCGCCCTCGAACTCCGGGTCGTCATCCGCGCCGACGAGCGCCGCCGAGCGGGCGTCGGCGCCCACCGGGTTCTCCGTACCGTCCACGAAGCCGAGCAGGTCCCGGTGGTCGAGATAGCGGAAACCGTGCGTCTCGTCCACGATCCGCAGCGCCCCGCCGAGCTTGGTCAGCAGTTGCGCCGCCCACTCGTAGCAGACGTCCATCCGCTCGGCCCGGATGTGCAGCAGCACATCGCCCGGGGTCGCCGGGGCGTGGTGGAGCCGGCCGCGCAGCTCCGGGAACGGGTGGAGGTGCGCGGGGCGGGGCCCGCCGAAGAGCCGGTCCCAGGCGGTGGAGCCGAACCCCGTCACACAGGCCAGACCTGCGTCCGGGTAGCGGAAACCGAGGGAACGGGCCACGGCCGCCAGGTCCGGCAGCACCTCCCGTACGGCTTCCTCCCCGCCCGGCTCGACCGTACCGACCAGGAAGAGCGCCGCGCTGGTCAGCGGGGCCACGACGGGCTGGACCGAGACGGGGTCGGGGACGGCGTCGGGCATGCGCGCACTCCAGGCATCAGAGGGTCGGTGGGCTGATGGGCCGGTGGATCAGTGGTTCAGTGGATCGGTTGATCGGCTGATCGGTGGATCGCTTGTACGGGGTTCGCAGCCCACTAAGCCATGTCCCGCCGACGCCCGCACCCGGGGTGGCCCGGCCGACTGACACCCGCGCGCCCGGGCACGTACGCCTCGGTGGGCGTCTCGGCGGGCCTCGGAAGGTCGCCCTGGGGCGCGTACGCGTACGCCTCAGTCGGCCTCGACCTCGGACCGGTCCCCGCCCCACAGCGTGTGGAACGAACCCTCCCGGTCCGTACGCCGGTAGGTGTGCGCCCCGAAGAAGTCGCGCTGCCCCTGGGTGAGCGCGGCGGGCAGCCGGTCCGCCCGCAGGCCGTCGTAGTACGACAGCGCGGCGGCGAAACCGGGCGTCGGCACACCCTGACGCGCCGCCTCCGCCACCACCGCGCGCCAGTCGTCCTGCGCGGCCCCGATCTCCCGCCCGAACTCCTCGTCGGAGAGCAGGCTCACCAGCTCGGGCCGGGAGTCGTAGGCCGCCCTGATCCGGTCCAGGAACGCCGCCCGGATGATGCAGCCCGCACGCCAGATCGCCGCCACGGAGCCCAGGTCGATGCCCCAGCCGTACGCCTCGCTGCCGACCCGGATCTGGTGGAAGCCCTGCGTGTACGAGACGATCTTCGAGGCGTACAGTGCCTGCTCGACCCGGTCCGCGAACGCGGCGGCCTCCGCTCCCTCCAGCGGCCTCGCCACCGGGCCCGGCAGCTCCCGCGACGCCTCCCGCAGGTCCGCGTGGCCCGACAGCGACCGGGCGAAGACTGCTTCCGCGATCCCGGAGACCGGCACGCCCAGGTCGAGCGCGATCTGCACCGTCCACCGCCCAGTGCCCTTCTGCTCCGCCCGGTCCTGCACGACGTCGACGAACGGACTCCCGGTGGCCGCGTCCGTATGGGCGAGGACCTCGGCGGTGATCTCGATGAGGTATGAGTCCAGCCGCCCGGTGTTCCAGCTCCGGAAGGTGTCCGCGATCCGCGCGGGGGAGTACCCGGCGACCCGGCGCAGCAGGTCGTACGCCTCGGCGATGAGCTGCATGTCCGCGTACTCGATGCCGTTGTGCACCATCTTCACGAAGTGCCCGGCCCCGTCGGGACCGATGTGCGCGGTGCACGGGGTGCCGTCCTTCGCCTGCGCGGCGATCTTCTCCAGCATCGGCCCCAGCGACGCGTAGGACTCGGCGGAGCCGCCCGGCATGATGCTCGGCCCGTGCAGCGCGCCCTCCTCGCCGCCGGAGATGCCCGCCCCCACGAAGTGGACTCCGCGCTCGCGCAGCTCCTTCTCCCGGCGGCGGGTGTCCTCGAAGTGGGCGTTTCCGCCGTCGATGATGACGTCGCCCTCCTCCAGCAGCGGCGCGAACTCCTGGATCACGGCGTCCGTGGGGTCACCGGCCTTCACCATGATCACCAGGCGCCGGGGCCGCTCCAGAGCCGCGACGAACTCCTCGGGGGTGTGCGCCGCGACGAAGGCGCCCTCGTCGCCGAACTCCTTCACCAGCGTGTCGGTCCGCGAGGCGGTGCGGTTGTGCACGGCGACGGTGAAGCCGTTGCGGGCGAAGTTCCGGGCCAGGTTGCGGCCCATCACCGCGAGCCCGGTGACGCCGATCTGGGCAGTGCCGCTCATCTGTGTGCTCCTGCGGTTCCGGGGCGTTCGGTGCCGTTGGGGTGGGTGTTCGTTCGGGTCGGGGGGTGCCAGGGCGTGCCGGGGGATGCCGGGGAGTACGGGGCGGTGGGCGGCGGCGTTCATACGGCGATGCGCGGACGTGGCCGTTCAGCCGACGCGCGGACGTGGCCGTTCAGGGGGACGGGCGGGGATCGCGCTCGGCGGGCGAGCCATCGCTGAAGGAACCGTCCGGCAGTGAACCGTCGAGGAGCGACTCGTCGTCCCCGTCCTCGGGGATCACATGCATCGCGGCTTCCTCTGCCGACGCCGCGGCGCCGTCGATGCCCACGTCGCTGGCCGTGAGGGTGGCCGGAACACTGCCCTCCGCCTGCTGGGTCAGCCGCCCGGCCCGGGCGACGCCGACCTCGCCGTTCCAGAGCTCGCCGTCCCCGCCCGCCAGATCACCCACCCCGTCCCCGGTGATACCCGGATCCTCGGGAAGTTCCCTGGTCAGCCGGGCTTCGAGTGACTCACCCGTGAGCCCTTCGGCGGCCGTGGTACCGAGCCCCTCGACCACCCAGGGCCGGTCCGGCGGTGAGTAGCCCTCGTCGAGGGGGTCACCGGTGCCGGAAGGGTCCAGCAGCGTGTCCTCGGCGCCGAGCTGTTCATCGGGATCGGAAGCCTCCGGCTCCTGGGGCTGGTAGACGTCGTCCCCCCAGTCGGTGTCGCTCATGGCGCGTCCTTTCCTCCGGGAGAACGACTGTCCCCTGTACGCAATTCCACTCCGGTCCCGCTCCGGCCGCAAAGGGAAGATCGGATTCCGGGCCTCCGCCCGTGGTGCGCCGGACGGGTCCGTACGAGGTCGTGGCCCCTGCCGTGCGGGGTCCGGACCGCCGGAACACAGGACGCCCGTACCGTCCAACGGGCCCGCTCAGAGGAGCGTACGGCCCGCTCGTAGGACCGTATGGAGGGGCCTGGTGACAGTCCGCCTCACTGTCGTGGCCCGGGGTATTCCGGGCCGGACGTACACTCGGCTCATGGGTCGCAGCGCTGAACCGGGGAAGTGCCCGCACCGGGCCGCCTCCGTGCGGCCCCCGGTCGCGGCGGTCCCCGCCGCACCGGCACCCGCCGCCGCGGCGCCCGGCACGGGCCGTACCGCGCTGCACGGCCACGGCTAGCGACCTTCGGCGTTGACGGGCGGCACGGCCCCGGTCCACCGCCCCCTTCCACGTACGACCCCTGGCCTCTCCGCGCCGGAGGATCCACCGTGAAGCTGAGCGACCTCCTGGCCGGCCAGGACCACCACGTGCTGCAGGGCAGCCCCGAGCGCACGAGGATCACGGCCGGTACGACGTTCGACGCGGACCGCGCCACGCCCGGCTCCGCCTTCGTCGCGGTGCCCGACCACGCGGCCGGCGGCCCGGACGCCGTCGCACCGGCCGTCGCCCGGGGCGCGGCAGCCGTCATCGCCTCGCGCTACTTCGGTGAGCCGGGCCGCGCGATGGACCTGATCGCCATCACCGGGACCAACGGCAAGACCTCGGTCTCGTACATGGTCGAGTCGGTGCTGCGGCTCGCCGAGGGCGCCCGGGTCGGGGTGATCGGCACGGCGGGGAGCCGGATCCGGGACGAACCGATCCCGATGCCGCCCTCCGCGCTCTCCACCCCCGAGTCGCCCGATCTCCAGTACCTGCTGAGCCGTATACGCGACAGCGCGGCCGACAGCGTCGTCCTGGAGGCCACCTCGATGGGCCTGCTGACCCACCGTCCGGACCGGACCTTCGTCGACGTGGGCGTCTTCACCAACCTGTCGCAGGACCACCTCGCCCACCCCCGCCCACCTGCGGAAAGGTGTTGGCGCGACGGACGGACCGTCTGACATCCTGCCAACCGCACGCCCGAAAGCCGGGCTGTCGGGGCGGAGCGGGGGAGCGGCGGCCGTGGACGTATTCACGACGAAGGCGGGGCAGGTGCGGGGGCGGCGCTCCGACCGGGACCCGGGGATCGTCACCGTACGCGGACTGCCGTACGCAGCCCCGCCGTTCGGCGCCCACCGGTTCCGGGAGCCGCGTCCGGCGGAGCCCTGGGACGGCGTACGGGAGTGCACCGCGTTCGGCCCCGTGGCGCCCCAGTCCGCCGAACTGCCGGGCGCCCCGGCCTGGTCGCCCGGCGACGAGGACATCCTCACGCTGAACATCTGGGCACCGGCCGACGGGCCCGGCGGCCTGCCCGTGCTCGTCTGGATCCACGGCGGCGCCTACATCTTCGGCTCCTCCTCCCAGCCCGACTTCGACGGCACCGCCCTCGCCGCCCGGGGACTCGTCGTCGTCACGCTCAACTACCGCCTGGGCTTCGAGGGGTTCGGGCATGTTCCCGCCGACGGCGAGGGCCCCGCCTGCCCCGACAACCGGGGGCTGCTCGACCAGATCGCCGCCCTGGAATGGGTGCGCGACAACATCGCGGCCTTCGGTGGCGCACCCGAACGCATCACCGTGGCCGGGCAGTCCTCGGGGGCCACATCCGCGGCCTGCCTGATGGCGGCCGACCGGGCGCGCGGGCTGTTCCACCGAGCCGTCCTGCACAGCGCCGTCAACGCCTGCGCCCCCGCCGACCAGGCGGCCCGCACCACTGCCGAGGTCGCGGCGGAGGCCGGGGTCCCCGCCACCCGTGCGGGGCTGCTCGCCGCATCCCCGCAGGCGCTGGTGGCAGCATCGGACCGGGTCGTCGAGCGGTACCGGCAGGACCCCGGCTCGGGCCGCCGCCACCACGATCCGGCGCTGTACGGCCCCGTCGCCGACGGGACCTTCCTCGCCGCCGACCCCCTGGAGGCGGCGGCCGCCGGAGCGGGCGCGGAGGTGGAGCTGCTGGTCTGCCACACGACCGAGGAGTACTGGCTCCTGGACGCCGTCGGCAGCAGCGCGGAGATCACCACGAACCGGCAACTGACCGCGTTCGCAGAGGACTTCGGCCTGCCACCGCAGCTCGTCGACGGCTACCGCGACCGCCTGCCGGACGCTCCCGTCCGCGATGTCCATCTGGCCCTGTACGGAGACCTCCTCTTCGCCGAATACAGCAGCAGGCTCGCCGAGACCCACGCCCGGGCAGGCGGAAGGACCTTCCTCTCCCGCTTCGACCGCCGACGCGGCGGGCAGGGGCAGCGGGTCCGGGCCTGGCACTGCGCGGACATCCCCTTCGCCTTCGGGAACCTCCACGAGGAGAGCGTCCACTTCCTGACCGGCGGCGAACCCGGCCCCGCCGACCACGAGCTGTCGCACCGCATGGCGGACGCGTGGGCCGCGTTCGCCGCCCATGGCGACCCGGGCTGGGACGCCCTGAGCGGCAGCGGGGAAGCGACAGCGGTACGGGTGTGGCGTACCGCCGGGGAGGAGAGCCGGAGGACCGACACCTTCCGCGACCTGTGGGGCGCGGCCGGTCTGCCCCTGCTGCCCCCTTGAGGGCCCGATCCGTGCGGCGGAAGCCGCCTCCTCGCCTCGTACGATGGGATGCCATGATCACGACCAGGGCCGACGGGCTCACCCTCGACACCGACCCCGCGCGCATCGACCTCGACCGGGTGCACCACTGGCTCTCCACCGACGCCTTCTGGGCCCTGGGCCGGAGCCGGGAGACCGTGGCGCGCTCGATCGAGCACTCGCTCGTCTTCGGCGTGTACACCCCGGACACCGCCACCGCTGAGCAGCTCGCCTTCGCCCGAGTCGTCACGGACTACGCCACCTTCGGCTGGCTCTGCGACGTCTACGTCGCCCGCGAGGCGCGCGGCCGGGGCATCGGCACCTGGCTCGCCGAGTCGGTCGTCGCGGCGCTGGAGCCCTACCGGCTGAAGCGGCTGATGCTCTCCACGCTGGACGCCCACGCGGTCTACGCACATGCGGGCTTCTCGGCCGTGACCGAACCGGAGAAACTGATGGTGATCACGGCCCCGGCCTCATCGACGGCTCCCGCCCCTTCGGCGGCACCGGCCCCATCGACGGCCCCGGCCTCATCGACGGCCCCGGCCCCTTCGACGGTTGCGGCCTCATCGACGGCCCCGGTCGGCTGACGGCTGCTCCAGTCTCTAGTACGGCGGCAGCCGCAGCGACCCCCTGTCGTCGCGTACGTCGTGCACGATGCGGATCTCCCCCACCGGGTTGCCGCGCTCGTCCGTGGTCACCAGGACCGCGTCGTCACTGTTGACGCAGCGGCCCCGCTCGTCCGGCTCCGGGCAGAAGAGCAGGTAGCCGGTCTGCCGGTCCACGCGGCCCGGTTCCAGGCGCCACACCCACTGATAGGTGCTCATGACCACGTTCGGGTAGGTGGCGCGCAGCTTCTCCTTCACCGCGTTCCGGACCGTCCTGCCGAACTCCTGGCTCTCCTTGAACGGGCGGACGGCCCGGGCGCTGCCCTTCGTGTCGACCCGGCCCGCGTGGATGTCGTAACTGGCCGAGTGGAAGGGGCGCTTGGAGAGGGAGGCCAGCAGGTTGCCGCGGGTCAGGCGCATCATGGTGGGCCAGGAGTCCTTGCCCCGGCTGCGCTTCTCGGCGACGGCGGGGGAGATGACGTTCACGTACGAGGCCTCCGCCTTCGCCAACGGGCTGTCCGCCCCGTTCGCCGAGACCCACCGCTGCACGCAGCCCCCGATCTCCGCGAGCACCTTCTCCACGGTGGCGTTGGTCAGCTCGGCCGCCACATAGGGCGGTGTCCCGGCGGGGCCGAGGGCGATGATCTCGTAGCCGCACGCGTCGAAGGCGCCCCGCAGCGTGCGGTACGCGGTGGCTTCCGCCCGCCCGCGCGCCACCGCCTCCGTCAGCGCCTTGCCGCAGTCCTTGCGGTCGCACGTGCCGTCGGCCGCCTTGATCCGCAGCCGGACGACGGCGTCCGGGTCGTCGGCCAGGGCGAAGGTGACTTCGGAGCCGCCCGAGCCGGGGGCGAGCGTACGGGCCTCGACCGACTTCAGTTGGCCGGGAAAGTGCTTCTCGGCCAGCTCCTCCGCCGCCCGGCGGTCCTCCTTGGTGGTGATCACCCCACAGGCACCGAGGAGTACGGCCAGTGAACCCGCCAGCACGCAGGTGGTGACGGCTCTCAACTGCCTGCGGCGCGATCCGGCCATGGCCTGCTCCTCCGGGTGGTTCTGCCCTGTGTTCCTGTGACAGTAGGACCGGTCTCCGGGGGGCGGATGAGTACGCCTACTCAATCCCGGTACGGGGTCTGCCCGGGATCCCGTCCGCGCCCCGGGTGCGTCCCGGGCGGGGTGCCCTCGCGCGGTTCCTCCTGACCGCCTCTCGTCATTGGCATGGACCTGACTATGGAACTCCGCTACAGTCCGGGACGGCACTTCTGAGAGCGCTCTCAATGGCAGGAGCCGGGCGTGCTCCCGGATGCCTCCCGTTCCACCCCCACCTCGCTGGAACAACAAGGAAGGGTCACTCCCTTGAGACACGCAACCGTGCTGCGGACCGGTCTGTCCGCACTCCTGGTCCTCGGTGCCTGGGCCGCCGTCGGCCCGTCGTCCGCCTCCGCCGCACCCGCACCCGCCCCCGCGTCCGTCGGCTCCGCTGAGCTTCCCGCCTCGGCCGCCCTGCTCTCCGCCATGCAGCGCGACCTCGGCCTCACCGAAGGTCAGGCCCGTACCCGGCTGGCCGAGGAGAGGGCGGCCACCGCCCTGGAGCCGAAGGCCCAGCGCGCCGCCGGTTCCGCCTACGGCGGTTCGTGGTTCGACCCGGCGACCGGCAAGCTGACCGTGGCCGTCGCGGACGCAGGCAAGGCCGGTGCCGTACGCGCCACCGGCGCCGAAACCCGGATCGTCGAGCACTCGGCCGCCCGGCTCGACGCCACCATGAAGCGCATCGACGCCCTGACCGCACCGGCCGGTGTGGCCAGTTGGCGCGTCGACCCCGCCGGCAGCCGCGTCGTCGTGAACGTCGTCGGCTCCGCGTACGGTGACAACGATGTCCGCGCCTTTGTGGCCAAGGCCCGCAAGGCCGGGCCCGTCACGGTCGAGCGGACGGCGGAGGCCCCGCAGACCTTTGCCGCCGGTACCGTCGGCGGCGACCCGTACTACACCGGTAACGTCCGCTGCTCGATCGGCTTCTCGGTGCACGGCGGCTTCGTCACCGCCGGGCACTGCGGGGGCACCGGACAGCAGGTCCGGGGCTGGGACAACTCGTACATCGGCAACTTCCAGGGCTCGTCCTTCCCCGGCGACGACTACGCCTGGGTGAACGTCGGCAGCGGCTGGTGGACCGTCCCGGTCGTCCTCGGCTGGGGCACCGTCCCGGACCAGCTGGTGCGCGGCTCGAACGAGGCTCCGATCGGCGCGTCCATCTGCCGCTCCGGCTCCACCACCCGCTGGCACTGCGGCCGGGTCCTCGCCAAGAACGAGACCGTCAACTACAGCCAGGGTGCCGTGCACCAGATGACCAAGACCAGCGTCTGCGCCCAGGGCGGCGACTCCGGTGGCTCGTTCATCAGCGGCGACCAGGCCCAGGGCGTCACCTCGGGCGGCTGGGGCAACTGCAGCAGCGGCGGTGAGACCTGGTACCAGCCGGTCAACGAGATCCTCAACCGGTACGGGCTGACCCTGCACACCGCGTGAACCGGGGTGGCCGCCCGCCCGGCGGGCCGGGCGGCCACCCTCCACGGGTCAGGGGCGGATGCCCCGAGCGGCCCTGCCTGCGGGCGGGGCCGCTTTCATGTGTCGACGCCGCTGCCTGCCTTCCCCGGGTGCCCTTCCCCGGGCAATTCGGTGCCCATCGCCGCATCCGCCTGATACCTCAACGCCCTGTGCGCGGTGCATCGTTCACAAGCTATTGACACCCTCTCAGCCTCGGCGCAACACTGACACCGCCTTGGAGAGCGCTCTCCCGTCCGGTTCCCGCAGTCTTCCGGCTTCGTGAACGCGGCTTCGTGAGCGCGGCTTCGTGAACGCGGTTTCGTGAACGTGGCTTCGTGAGCGCGGCTTTGTGAGCGCAGTTCGTGAACGCAAGGGAACGGCGCCTCTTCGCGGCTGCACCGCCCAGCTCAACTCTCCCCCCACCGTGCACCGATGTGCATGGATGCAGAGCGGCATGGAGGTCCGCATGGCGACAAGATTCAGCAGAACGACCCTGGTGTCCACGCTGATCGTGGCGACCGCCCTGGCCCTGGTGGCCCTGGGGCTGACCGCGATCACGAACGCCGGGACCACCGCGGCCGGTGCCACCACCGCCCGGTCCGCGGCCGATGCGCCCGCTGCGGCGTCCCACGTCATGCAGGGGCACCGAATGGCGGCGGCCGAGCCCGTGGCCTTCGGCGACGACCCCGACGGGGACGGGTACATTCCGGCGAATCCGCCGGTCACGGGCGTGGAACCGTCCCAGGAGATACCCCCGCACCGCTACTTCCACGAGTTCCAGGCGAACTGTTCGGTCACCCACACCGCCCCGGACGACCCGATCGTCTACCCGGGCCGGGCCGGCGCGTCGCACGACCACACGTTCATGGGGAACGACACGACGAACGCGAGCAGCACCACCGCGTCGCTGAGCGCCGGCGGGACCGCCTGCCTGGCGCCCGGTGACCTGTCCGCGTACTGGATGCCGACCCTCTACGACGGGACCGAGGAGATCCGCCCGATCGGGCCGCAGGTCATCTACTACAAGGCGGGGGTCACCGACTACCGCACGGTCCGGCCCTTCCCCAAGGGGCTGCGGTTCGTCGTCGGCAGCCCGACGCAGACCGCCGAGCAGTTCCGCAACCATCCCGGCAGGGTCGAGGGGTACGAGTGCGGTGAGAGCTACCGCAACTACGACTTCCCGGCGGTCTGCCCCACCACTCCGGACACGCAGCTCAACCTCCGTATGCAGGCTCCCAGTTGCTGGGACGGGAAGTACCTGGACACCCCCGACCACAAGGCCCACATGGCCTATCCGGTCGTGATGGGGGCCAACCAGGACGTCTGCCCGGCGAGCCACCCGGTCGCCCTGCCGATGATCGAGTTCAAGATGGCGTGGCCGGTCAACGGGGACATGTCGCAGGTGAGACTGGCCAGCGGGACCGGCTACTCCTTCCACTACGACTTCTTCAACGCCTGGGACGACGCCACGCTCAAGGCGCTGGTCGACCACTGCGTGGTCGGCGGTCTCCAGTGCGACGCCCGGGGCTACGACGAGAACAACCCGGGAAGGGGTGCCGCGCTGAACGAGGACTACGAGCTTCCCTGACCCGACTGACCGGTCGGCCGACCGGCTGACCGGCTGACCGACAGGCGTGGAAGTGCTCTCCCTCGGGGGCGAACCCTGCCCTGAAGGGAGAGCGCTCTCCCATCTGGAGGAGAGGCGGGGGAACGCTCTCCTGCCTCCTCTCCAGCCCGCTCCACCGAATCCCTCCCCACACGTACCCCCCGAGGAGCCCTTCCCCATGAACATCCCCCCTCTCCGCCGGCCACCCCGTGCCCGCCGCCGTGCCACCGCACGCCTCGCCGCCGCCGCGCTCCTGGCCGGTGCCCTGGTCGCCCTCCCGGCGCCTGCCGCCCACGCGGCGGGCAGCGTCGTGAAGGTGACCGGCTCGCAGGGCGCCTGGCAGTTGACCGTGGACGGTGCGCCGTACACCGTGAAGGGCCTGACCTGGGGCCCGTCCGTCGCGGATGCCGGACAGTACATGCCCGACGTGAGGTCGATGGGCGTCAACACGATCCGTACGTGGGGCACGGACGCCACCACGAAGCCTCTCCTGGACAGCGCGGCGGCCAACGGCATCAAGGTGATCGCCGGGTTCTGGCTCCAGCCCGGCGGCGGCCCCGGGAGCGGTGGCTGCGTCAACTACCTGACGGACACCGCCTACAAGAACGACATGCTCGCCGAGTTCCCCCGGTGGGTGGAGGAGTACAAGGACCATGAGGGCGTCCTCATGTGGAACGTCGGCAACGAGTCCGTCCTCGGCCTGCAGAACTGCTACAGCGGCGAGGCCCTGGAGCAGCAGCGCGACGCCTACACCACGTTCGTCAACGAGATAGCCAGGAAGATCCAGGCCATCGACCCCGACCACCCGGTCACTTCCTCCGACGCCTGGACCGGGGCCTGGCCGTACTACAAGAAGAACGCGCCCGACCTCGACCTGTACGCCGTCAACTCCTACGACGCCGTCTGCGACATCCGCTCCACCTGGGAGGAGGGCGGGTACGACAAGCCCTACATCGTCACCGAGGGCGGGCCCGCCGGGGAGTGGGAGGTGCCGGACGACGTCAACGGCGTACCCGAGGAACCCACCGACGTGGCAAAGGCGGCGGGCTACAAGAGCGCCTGGGACTGCGTCAACGGCCACCCGGGGGTCTCGCTCGGGGCGACGCTCTTCCATTACGGCACCGAGTACGACTTCGGCGGCGTCTGGTTCAACCTCCTCCCCGCAGGCCAGAAGAGGCTCTCGTACTACGCGGTGAAGGAGGCGTACGGCGTCGGCACCTCGGGTGACAACACCCCGCCTGTGATCAGCGGGTTCGGCGTCGAGAACGCCACCGCCGTGCCGGCCGGCCGGACGTTCCGGGTGAACGCCTCCGTCACCGACCCGGACGGTGACGCGCTCAGCCATCAGGTGCTGTTCAGCTCCAAGTACATCGACGACAGCGGCCATCTGACGGACGCGGCCTTCACCGACCGGGGCGACGGCACCTTCGACGTGACCGCACCGGACCGGCTCGGCGTCTGGAAGGTCTACCTGAAGTCGACCGACGGGCGGGGCAACGTCGGCATCGAGACCGCGTCCTTCAAGGTCGTGCCACCGCCGGTCGCGGGCACCAATCTGGCCCTCGGCAAGGCCGCCACGGCCTCGTCCTTCCAGCCGGACAGCGTCGGCTGCCCCTGCCCGGCGTCCAACGCCGTCGACGGCTCCTTCGACACCCGCTGGGCCAGTGACTGGACCGACCGGGAGTGGATCCAGGTCGACCTGGGCGCCACCACCTCCTTCGACCACGTACAGCTGGCCTGGGAGAGCGCCTACGCCAAGGGGTACACGGTCCAGACCTCGGACAACGGCCAGGACTGGACGACCGTCCACAGCGAGAGCGCGGGCAACGGCGGCATCGACGACATCGAGGTGGCCGGGAGCGGCCGCTACGTCCGTGTGAACACCTCCGAGCGCGGCACCGGGTGGGGCAACTCGCTCTACGAGTTCGGCGTCTACCGCCGCTGACCCCGTCGGCCCGGCGAGACCTGCCGCACCGTTCTCTCCCCGCTGCCGGTGCGGCGGGACGGCCCTCGGCGGCCACGGACACCGGATGTCCGTGGCCGCCGAGGACTTCCTCCGCCTGAGGTTTTCGTCATTTCAGAGTGACGAGGTAACCGGGCTCGGCTCCGTCGATGGTGTCGATGGCTGTACCGGAGGTGAACCAGGCGGTGCTGGGCTTGTCCCCGACGGGGATCTGGAAGACGCCGTGGGTCGGGCCCTTGCTGCCCGGGTTGACACCGAAAGTGGCCACCGTGCTGGTCTTGTCGTTCCAGAACTGGGCGTAGTCGAGCGCATATTCGTCGTCGGTCTGCGTCTGGGTGTAGCGGGTGTCGCCGACGTTCAGGCTGACGCTGCCGCTCGTGTTCCAGGAGTCCTGCTTCTTGCCGATGTTCTCGACGTCGATGGCCATGACGCAGAACTGCTTGCCCGGCTCCGGAGCCGGGGCTGACGCAGAAGCGCCGACCGAGTCGGCGGCCTTCGCCATCACCGCGGGGTCAAGGGGCTTTCCGCAGGTCACATCGGTGACAGTGAACCGCCATCGGCTCGGGTCGTCCGTGGTGTTCGAGGCGATCACGGTCACGTCGAAAGCCTCGCCCTGGGCTGGGGAGCCGAGGATCTCGGCTCCGGGAGGCGCCCCTTGAGTGGCGTCGGGGGACGGCTCTGCGGCAACGGGGGTGACGTCGCCCACCGAGGATGTCGCGGCCGATGGGGCGCCGGTGGAACAGGCGGCGGCCGCGAGAAGACCGGCGGCGGCGAGTACGCCGCGGGAAAGACTGCGCGAGCGGTACATATGTCCATGGTGCCCGCCGACCCGGTCTGCCGCCTGTCAAGCGGCGGCCCGGCCCGAAGCACGCGGTTCCGGCCCCTGTGCCGACCGCTGCGGATTCCCCGTGCCGGCCGCCGCCCCGGGGGCCCACCCGGGTCCGCGAACGCCTCCGGCCGCGGCGAGGTGCTCGCCGCGGCCGGAGGGCAGGCCAAGTGATTGGTTCAGGCCACCAGCCCCGCCCGGCGCTCCGCGTGCTCCCGGATCAGCTCCGCGTACCGGCGGCCGCTGGTCTTGACCGTACGGCGCTGGGTCGCGTAGTCCACGTGGACCAGGCCGAACCGTTTGTCGTAGCCGTACGCCCACTCGAAGTTGTCCAGCAGCGACCAGGCGAAGTACCCGGCCAGCGGCGCCCCCTTGGCGACCGCGCGGGCGCAGGCGGCGAGGTGCTCCTCCAGGTAGCGGACGCGCTCCGGGTCGTGGACCGTGCCGTCCGCCGCGACGGTGTCCTGGTAGGCCGAGCCGTTCTCGGTGACGTAAACGCGCTCGACGCCGTACTCCTCGGTGAGCCGCAGCAGCAACTGTTCCAGCCCGTCCGCGTACACCTCCCAGTCCATGTACGTGTGGCGCGTGCCGTCCCCGGCCACCGGGACCTGCGTGAACCCCGGTGCGGGGCCGGAGGGGTCCGCGGTGACGATCTGGCGGAAGTAGTAGTTCAAGCCCAGCCAGTCCAGTGGGGCCGCGATGGTCTCCAGGTCGCCCGGCCGCACCGGGAGCTCGACTCCGTACAGCTCGACCATGTCCTGCGGGTACCCGCGCCCCAGGACCGGGTCGAGCCACCAGCGGTTGATGTGCCCGTCGGCGCGGCGGGCGGCGGCGAGGTCGGCCTCGCTCGTGCTCGCCGGTTCGATCGGGCTGAGGTTGTTCACGATGCCGACCCGCGCGTCCGATGAGGCGGCGCGGACGGCCTGGACGGCGAGGCCGTGGCCCAGGTGCAGGTGGTACGAGGCGCGGACGGCGGCGGTGAGGTCGGTGAGGCCCGGGGCCATCCGGCCCTCCAGGTGCCCGATCCACGCCGAGCAGAGCGGCTCGTTCAGCGTCGCCCAGTCCTTGACCCGGTCGCCCAGGCGCTCGACGACGTGGGAGGCGTACGCGGCGAAGTGCTCGGAGGTCTCCCGTACGGTCCAGCCGCCCCGGTCCTGGAGCGCCTGCGGCAGGTCCCAGTGGTAGAGCGTGGCGAACGGGGTGACCCCGGCCTCCAGGAGGCCGTCGACGAGACGGTCGTAGAAGTCCAGGCCCGCCTTGTTGACCGGTCCGTCGCCGCCCGGCACGACGCGCGGCCAGGCGATCGAGAACCGGTAGGCCTCCGCGCCGACCTGCTTGATCAGGCCGATGTCCTCGGGGACCCGGTGGTAGTGGTCGCAGGCGATGTCGCCGGTGTCGCCGCCGTCCACCTTGCCGGGGGTGTGCGAGAACGTGTCCCAGATGGACGGTGAGCGGCCGTCCTCGGTGACGGCTCCCTCGATCTGGTACGCGGCGGTGGCGACGCCCCAGGTGAAGTCGGGCGGGAAGGCGCTGAGGTCGGTCACGTGCTGCCCTTCTTCGGTCACGTGCTGCCTTTCTACGGGAGTCACTTGACGGCCCCCGCGGTGAGTCCGGCGACGAGGTAGCGCTGCAGGAGGAGGAACCCGACGACGATCGGGACGCTGACGACGAGCGAGGCGGCCATGACCTGGTTCCAGTAGACGTCGTTCTGCGTCGCGTACCCCTGGAGGCCGACGGAGAGGGTGCGGGTGGCGTCGTTGGTCATGACGGAGGCGAAGAGGACTTCGCCCCAGGCGGTCATGAACGAGTAGACGGAGACGGCGACGATGCCCGGTACGGCGGCCGGTACGACGACCCGGAAGAGGGCGCCGACCGGTCCGCAGCCGTCCACCAGGGCGGCCTCGTCGAGGTCCTTCGGGATGGAGTCGAAGTACCCGATCAGCATCCATATGGAGAACGGCAGCGAGAACGTCAGATAGGTGAGGATGAGGCCGCCGCGTGAACCATAGAGGGCGACGCCGGTGGAGCTGCCGATGTTGACGAAGATGAGGAACAGCGGGAGCAGGAAGAGGATGCCCGGGAACATCTGCGTGGAGAGCACCGTGACGGTGAAGACCCGCTTGCCCCGGAACTTGTAGCGGCTCACCGCGTAGGCGGAGAAGACCGCGATGGTCACCGAGAGGACCGTCGCCGAACCCGCCACGATCAGCGAGTTGACGAAGTACTTGGCGAGCGGAACGGTCTTCCAGATGTCGAAGTAGGGCTGGACCGTCACGGTCGACGGGATCCACTGGAACTTCCCCGACACGTCCTGGAGCGGCTTCAGCGAGCTGCTGACCATCACATAGACCGGCAGCAGGACGAAGCCGGCCAGCAGCGTGAGGACGATGCGGCGGGTCCACAGGAAGGACTGCGGCGCGGCCATGGGGGAGCGGGGGCGCGAGCCCGTCGCACGGCCCGGGGTCCCGGAGGCGTCCGGGGTCCGCGTGAGGCTAGACATCGGCGCCCTTCCTTCCGCGCGAGGTGAGGATCAGATAGACGGCCGTCACGACCAGCAGGAAGAGCAGCAGCAGGACGGACATCGCCGAGCCGGTGCCGAAGTTCCAGGTGACGAACGAGGACTGGTAGATGTGGATCGAGATGAGGTCCGCGTTCTCCGGCGCCGATCTCCCGAACAGGACGTACGGCGTGTTGAAGTCGTTGAACGTCCAGAGGAAGAGCACGAGAACGAGCACCTGGTTGACCGGGCGCAGCGAGGGCAGGGTGATCCGGCGGATCTGCTGCCAGATCCCGGCGCCGTCGATCGAGGCGGCTTCGTACAGTTCACGCGGGATGTTCTGAAGGCCCGCCATCAGCATGAGGAAGGCGAACGGCCAGCCCTTCCACACCGAGACGATGATCAGCGTGTAGATGCTGTTGTCGCCGATCAGCCAGAAGGAGGGCTCGTCGGTGATCCCGAGCTGGTCGTGCAGGACGTGGTTGATCAGGCCGTTGTCCCGCTGGAACATGAACGCCCAGGTGATGACGGCGGCGTAGACCGGCAGGGCGTACGGGACGAGGAAGATCGCCCGCAGGATGCCCCGGCCCCGGAAGCTCTCCTGGAGGAGGATCGCCGCCGCCGTGCCCAGCAGCCAGGCGAACCCGACCGAGAAGAACGTGAAGACGCAGGTCACGAAGAACGAGTGGAGCAGGGCCTCACCGATCGGCGCGTCGAAGTCGACGGCGATGCGGTAGTTGTCGAGGCCGACCCAGGGCGCCGCACCCCAGTTGTTGATGAAGAACTGTGTGAGCTGACGGAAGCTCATCACGATCCCGATGATCATCGGGATGATGTGGATGAGGAGTTCCAGCAGGACGGCGGGCAGGAGCAGGAGATAGGGCAGTCCGCCTTGGCGGATCCGGTCGGGGATGCGCGGCAGTCTTCTGCGCACACCCCCGGTGCCCCGGCTCGTACCCCCGGTGGCCGACGTGCCGGCCTCGGGGCTGGTGACGGTGGCGGTCATGGATCAGGGCCTCACTGCTGCATCGACTGCTGGGCCTTTTCGAGGCGTGCCTTGACGGACTCCTCCGTCACCGGACGTCCGGCGGCGGCGTCCGCCCACAGCTCCTTGACCGCCGTGCCCACGGCCGTCTCGAACTGCGACTCGTCGGGCACCTGGGGGAGCGGGGCGGCGCTGGTGGCGAGGGTGTCGCGCAGGACCGCCAGGTCGGGGGCGCCGAAGGCGGCGTCGGCCTGGGCCTCCTTGACCGGCGGGATCGACCCGTAGGTCTTGTTGAGGTGCTTCTGCTCCTCGTCGCTGGTCATGAACTTCACGAACTTCTTCGCGCCGTCGATGTTCTTGGTGTTCTTGAAGACCGCGATGTTGATGCCCGCGACCATCGAGTTGACCTGCTTGCCGGTGCCCGGGGCACCGGAGGGGACCGGAACGGGCGCCGCGCCCCAGTCCTCCGGCTTCATGCCCTGGGCGGCGAAGGTGGAGGCGGCCGCCTGCCACAGCACCATCGCCGTCTTCCCCTTGGCGAAGTCGGTGAGCGACTGGTTCTGGGCGTACTCCGCGTTGCCCGGAGCGATGATCTTGTCCTTGGCCATGAAGTCGATGTACTGCTTGACGGCGGCGACGGCACCGTCCGAGGTGAAGTCCGCCTTGCCGTCCTGGTCGAAGAAGTCGGCGCCGTGCTGCTGGCCCAGGACGAAGGTCTGGTGGATGTTGTTGGAGAGGTTGCCGCCCTCGGCGCCCAGCCCCCACTTGCCGCCCTTGGATATCTTCTTCCCGGCCGCGACGAGCTCGTCCCAGGTGGCCGGGGGCTTCTCGATGCCCGCCTCGGCGAACATCTTCTTGTTGTAGTAGAGGGCGTACGCGAGCGAGTACAGCGGCACGGCGGCGGGCGGCTCGCCCTCCTTGCCCGCCGAGGCGACCGCCGAGTCGACGAAGCGGTCCCGGCCGCCGATCGCCTCGAAGTTCTCCTCGTCCCACGGCAGGAGCGCGCCGGTCGCCTGGAGCGAGGCCGACCAGGTGTTGCCGATGTTCAGCACGTCCGGGCCCTGACCGGAGGCGGTGGCGGCGAGGATCCGGTTCAGCAGGTCGGCCCACGGCACGACCTCCAGCTTCACCTTGATCCCGGTCTCCTTCTCGAACTTCTTCAGCTCGGGAGTGAGGATCTTCTTGTCGGCCTCGATGCTGGGGCCCTGGTTGGAGGCCCAGTAGGTGAGGGTCTTCGGGGACTCGTTGCTCCCCGAGCCGGTCGACCCGCCGCCGCAGCCGGTGGCGGCTGCGGCGATGGCGATCGCGAGGGTGATGGCGCTTGCGGCTCTGACGTGACGCATGTGAGGTGGCCCCTTTCCGGGGATGGCTGCGTTCGGGAACCGAACGGCCTCCATGACTTAATTTATGACGTGATTTAAGAGGTGAGAGAAGGTCGCGTCAAGATCTGGGACCAGGTATGTTCCTGGACGGAAGGGAGCACCATGGCCGAGCGCAACAGACGAACCGTGCGTGACCTGCGGCGGGGCAACCGGGCGAGGGTATTGCAACGGTTGTATTTCGACGGTCCGCTGAGCCGCCAGGAGCTCGGACCGGCCACCGGGCTGAGTTCGGGTTCCATCAGCAACGTTGTTGCGGAACTCGCCGCCGAGGGCCTGCTCCAGGAGGCGGGCATCGTCGACTCCGACGGCGGCCGCCCCCGTACGCTGCTGAGAGTCGCCCCGGACGGCGGACTGCTGGTGGGCATCGACATCGGGGAGACCCGGGTGCGCGTCGAGCTCTTCGACCTCTCCCTGACCGAACTGGCCCGCACCGAGCGGCTGCTGGCCCAGCACGGCTACGACGTCGACCGCATCGTCGCCCACGTCCGTACGGGCGTCGCCGACGTCCTGCGCGACGCGGGCGCCGACCCGCACCGGCTGCTCGGCATCGGCGTCGGCGTCCCCGGGATCATCGAGCGCGAGGGCCCCGAGGGCCCCGACGGGAAGCGCACCGCCGTGGTGCACGGCCAGACCATCGGCTGGCAGGCGGTCCCCTTCGAGCAACTGCTCCGCGAGGCCGTCGACGTACCGCCCGAAGTGCCCCTCTTCATCGACAACGGCGCCAAGACGCTCGGCCGGGCCGAGATGTGGTTCGGCGGCGGGCGGGGCGCGGGCGTCGCCGCCATCGCGCTCATCGGCTCGGGCGTGGGCGCCTGCGTCGACCACGGCGACATCCTCGCCGAGGACCGCACCGGCCTCGCCCTCGAATGGGGCCACACCACCGTCCAGTTGCGCGGCCGCCGGTGCCGCTGCGGCTCCATCGGCTGCCTGGAGGCGTACGCCGGGGCGGAGGCGCTGCGCGAACGCTGGCGCGAGGCGGGCGGCCCGCTCCCCGAGGACGCCGACGACGAGACCGCCCTCGCCGCGCTCCTCGCCGCCGCCTACCCGCCCCCCGGTGGTCCCGCCCCGGACCGGACCGCCCTCTCCCTCCTGGACGAGACCGCCGAATGCCTCGGCGCGGCCCTCGCCGACCTGGTCAACCTCTTCCTGCCCGAACGCATCCTGCTCGGCGGCTGGGCGGGGCTGCTGCTCGGCCCCCACCTGCTCCCCGAGATCCGCCGGTACGCGAACGAGTACGCCCTGCGCCACGCGGCGGCCCGCACCACCATCGAGATGGGCCGCCTCGGCCCGGATGCGGTCACCGTCGGCGCCGCCACGCTCCCACTGGCCGACTTCCTCACCCGGGGCGGCAGCCGCCCGGCCCCCGGCGCCGGGCCGGACGGTACCGGTGGGCGCTCGCGTACGGCGACGGAGGCGGTACGCAACCGGGCCCGTACGAAGGCGGGTTGAGCACGGGAGGTCCCGCTCCTACGCCGACCCCCGCACCACCAGCTCCGGTTCGAAGATGACGGAGGTGGCGGGGGAGTCCGGGCGGGCCAGCTTGTCCAGGAGGAGGCGGGTCATCTCGGCGGCCATCTCCTCCACCGGCTGACGGACCGTGGTCAGCGGCGGCCTGCACGCGAGGGCCGCGCTGCTGTCGTCGAAGCCGACCACCGCCACGTCCTCCGGCACCCGGCGCCCGTGCTCCCGCAGCACATGGCAGGCGCCCATCGCCATCAGGTCGTTGGCGGCGAAGACCCCGTCCAGATCCGGATGCTCCGTCAGCAGCCGCTCCATCGCCGCCTCGCCGCTCTCCTGGGTGAACCGCCCCTCGGCGATGGGGATGTACGGGTGCCCGTGGCGCGCCATCGTGTCCCGGAACCCGGCCAGCCGCTCCTGGCCCGCCGGTACGTCCAGCGGGCCGCTGATCGTCGCGATCCGCCGGCGGCCCCGGGCCAGCAGGTGCTCGGCCGCGAGCCGGGCGCCGTCCTGGTGGGCGAGGTCGACGTAGCTGATGCGGGCGGGCCGGGCAGGGCGCGCGTACAGCACCGCCGCGAGCCCCGCCTCCGTGAGCAGGCCCGGCAGCGGGTCCTCGGCGTGCGTGGAGACGACGAGCGCCCCGTCCGCGCTGCCCTGCCGCAGATACGCCACCACCTCGTCGCGGGCCCGCGAGGTCTCCGCGAACATCAGGACCGGGTGCATCCCGCGCGGCCGCAGGTAGTCGACCACCCCGGTGACCACCCGGCCGAAGAACGGGTCGGCGAACACCTGCGCGGTGAAGGAGGAGCCCTGCCCCCCGAGTGCCCGTGGACCGGGACCCTCCTGGCCCGTTCCCGTTCCCGCTTCGACGCCCGCCCCCGACACCACCAGGGCCACGGCGTCGGCGCGCCGGGTCACCAGGGAGCGGGCCGCCCGGTTCGGTGCGTAGCCCGTGACCGAGACCGCCTGCCGTACGACCTCCTGGATCGCCGGATCGACGTTGCGTACGCCGTTGACGACCCGGGAGACGGTGGCGCGCGAGACTCCGGCCGCGCGTGCCACGTCCTCCAGGGTGGGTGTGCCTGCCGACCGCCGGTCATCCGTCATGAGCGCCTTTATAGCACTGGTGGAGAGCGCTCTCCATCGGTCGGCCGCCGGGGCCTGAACCCGCCCTGGGGGCATGCCGGTTCACGCTGCACGGCATTGGCCCGCAGGGGCGAAATCCGGCCACAGAACCGGTGGTGGCGGCCGACTATCACCTTTCCCTTGTGATCAGTCTCCGCGCCGCCCTACGTTTGCCGCTTGCGACGTGTCCCAACGCCCGTGGGGGAGACCAGTCATGGCCGCAACCGGTCGGCACCGCAGATACCAGCCCAGCCGGATCAACCGTGCCTCGCTCACGGTCACCGCGGGCGGCGCGGGGCTGGCGCTCCCGCTCATCACCGCGGCCTCGGCGGGAGCCGCCTCGGGGGAGGTCTGGGAGAAGGTCGCCGCCTGCGAGTCGAGCGGCAACTGGGCCATCAACACGGGCAACGGCTATTACGGCGGGCTGCAGTTCAGCGGTTCGACCTGGGCGGCCTTCGGCGGTACGCAGTACGCGCCGCGCGCCGACCTCGCCACCCGGGACCAGCAGATCGCCATCGCCGAGAGGGTGCTCGACGGCCAGGGCCCCGGAGCATGGCCGACCTGCTCCGTGAAGGCCGGTCTCACCCGGGGCGGGGACGCGCCCGGCACCACCCCGCAGACCGCGGGCAACCGGCCCGTCCAGGCCGCCGCGCCGCAGAGCGCCCCGCCCCGGCAGCCGAAGGCGGCCCCCGCCGCCGCGACGCCGACACATGTGCCGGGCAAGCGTGACGCGTACACCGTCGCGAGCGGCGACTCGCTCTCCGGGATCGCGGACGCCCAGCGCGTCCGGGGCGGCTGGCAGGGGCTCTACGCGGCCAACCGTACGGTCGTCGGCGACGACCCCGACCTGATCTTCCCCGGCCAGCGGCTGAGCCTCACACCGCGCGGCGGCGACGGTGCGAGCTCCCGGAAGCCGGCGCCGCAGCAGAAGCAGCAGGCGGCGCCCAAGGCCCCCGAGCGGCAGGCGGCGGCCAAGCCCAAGGCCGCGGAGCCCAAGAAGGCCGAGCCGCGGGCGGCCGCCCCCAAAGCGGAGGTGAAGAAGGCGGAGCCGGAGCGGACGGAGCCGAAGAAGGCTGCGCCCGAGCAGGCCCCCGCCGAGCCCGCCGCGAAGCGCTCCGGCCTCAGCGCCCCCGTCTCCGCCTCCACCGGAACCGCCTACCGGCAGGCCGGCTCCTGGTCCAGCGGCTACCACACGGGCGTCGACTTCCCCGTACCGACCGGGACATCGGTGAAGTCCGTGGCCCCGGGCCGGGTCGTCTCGGCGGGCTGGGCCGGGGCGTACGGCTACGAGGTCGTCATCCGCCACGAGGACGGCAAGTACAGCCAGTACGCCCATCTCTCCGCGCTCAACGTGCGCGAGGGGCAGGCGGTCTCCGGCGGGCAGCGCATCGCCCGCTCCGGCTCCACGGGCAACAGCACCGGCCCGCACCTCCACTTCGAGGTCCGCCTCGGCCCCGGCTACGGGTCGGACATCGACCCGCTCGCCTACCTCCGGGCGGGCGGCGTCAGCGTCTGAACCGTCCGCTCCGACCGAGGGGCGGCCGGCTCACCTTTCAGGCCATGCCCCGCCCGGCGCGGCCCGCCGAACTCCACGCGCGGGACCGCGCTGCCCGGCCGGAGGGGCGCGGACAGCGGCGGAACGTACGTGGACCCGGTGGCGACCGGCGCCCCCTCGGGCCGGACCGCCGTGTCCACGGGTGCCCCATCGGCCCGGGCAGCCGCACCCACCGGCGCCTCCTCAGGCTGTGCCGCCACGTCCACCGGTCCTCCCGCGGGCCGCGCCCCCGCGCCCACCGCCCCCGCACGCGCCCCCGCCGCGCGCTCCAGCCGCCGCTCCGCCTCGGCCTGCTCCGCGCTCAGCCGCTCCCTCGTCAGCAGCACCAGGCCGCCCGCCGCCAGCGCCCCGCAGGCGAGCGCGAGAACCGTGCCGACCGCACCGTGGCGGAAGTGCTCACCGAACAGCGTGATCCCGATCGCGGCCGCCACCACCGGGTTGACCACCGTCACCGTCGCCAGCGGAGCGGCGAGCCCCGCGCCCCGGTAGGCGGCCTGGGCGAGCAGCAGGCCCGCGGCCGCGAGCACGGCGATCACCAGCAGCGTCGGCAGCCCCGAGCGCACCGAACCGGACGTCCACTCCATCGCCACGGTCTTGGTGAACACCGAGGCCATACCGAACGCCACACCGGCACCCGTGGCCAGCACCGCGCTCCGCAGCACCGGCCGGCGCAGCGCCCGGGCGAACAGCGTGAGCACCGCGAGGGCCCCGAAGGTCCCCGAGGCCAGCGCCAACTGCTCGGGGCCCCGCAGGGTGTGCGGATCCGCACTGCCCGTGAGCGCCAGCAGCCCGACGAGACCGGCCGTCGCCATCAGCGCGCCGCGCCAGGCCGTCGCCCCTGCCCTGCGCCCGACGAACAGGGCGGCCATCGGCAGGGCGAAGACGATCGTCAGCCCGCCGAGCGGCTGCACCAGGCTGAGCGGCCCGTAGGCGAGGGCCACCACGTGCAGGACCGCGCCCACCCCGTTGAGCAGCACGGCCACCCACCAGACGACGTTGCGCACCAGGGCGTGCGGGGAGTTGTCGCCGTGCGCGGCCACCCGCTCCTGGACGATCGCCCCGGCCGCGTAGGCGACCGCGGAGACCAGTGACAGCAGCACGGACAGCGCAAGGGAGCTCATGTACACCACGATGTCCCGTCCGGGGCCCCACGTCGTCGTCCTTGAGACGTCAATTCCGCGTACTGCCCCAGTAGTACGGACGGAGGATCAAGGTCCTCCCCTCGACGGTAGCCCCGCTGCCCCCGCGCGTCAGAAGTTGTGCGCCGGCGGATACGGTGAGCCGCCGAGCCGGTACACCCGGTCGCGAGTAGAGGAGCAGGGCATGGACCTGGCGCAGACGGCGTCGGTGGGCGGATTCTTCGCGCTGCGGACCACGCCGGTGCCCGGTGGTGCCCACCGGCCGCTGGCCGAGCTGTACGCGGGCGGGACCGCGCCCCTGACCGCCCGGGTCGACAGGGTCGCGGCGCGGCTGGGCGCCCCCGAGCGCCGCGTCGCCGCCTCCATCGCCCACCTCGGCCTCGCCGCCCGGCTCTGGTCCATCGCGCTGGGCCCGGCCGCGCTCTTCGGGCGGCTTCCCGTCCTCGTACCGGAAGCCCTGCACTGGGACCCGCTCCACACCTCGCCGGACGATCTCTGGCTCGCGGACCCCGGCGAGCTGCCCGGTACGGCCGACCGCATCCGGGAGCAGGTCCAGTACGGCCACCTGGTGCCGCTGGCCGCGGCCGTCCTGCGCGACGGGAACATCTCCCCGCAGCTGCTGTGGGGCAACGCCGGCTCCGCGCTCGCCGGGGCCGTCCGCGAGCTGGTCACCTGGTCGCGCGGGCACGACCGCCCGGACGTGGCGCAGCGGGCCCGCGCCCTGGCGGCCGAGCTGTTCGACCACCCCGACCTGCGCTCCACCGGCGCCCCGCACGGCCCGGCGTTCCGGCGGCGCAGCTGCTGTCTGTACTGGCGCTGTCCGGGCGGCGGGCTCTGCGGCGACTGCGTCTTCGACCGCGCGCCGGGACCGGCCGCCGGGTAGCCGGGACCGGCCGCCGGGGCACGAGGCCCCGGCCACCCGGCAGGGAGGGCGCGGGGAGGGTCAGGAGGGCAGCGGCGCGTCTATGGCCTCGTCGACGTCCTCAAGGACGGGGATCGCGCTGTCGAGGCCGATCATGCCGATCAGCCGCCGTACGAACGCGGAGGGCGCGGCGAGCCGCAGCCGGCCGCCCAGCGCGGTCTGCCCCTGGAGCAGCACGTTGACGGTGGTGGAGTCGGCGAAGCCCACCCCCGAGAGGTCCACGACGACGGGGCCGGTGCCTTCCCCGGCCGCTGTCTCCAGGGCCCGGGCCAGCGGCGGGACGCTGTCGATATCGAGGTCACCCGACACGGTGAGGACCAGAGCACCCCGTTCCTGACGGGTGATGATTCTGACTGCTCTGTCTTCGCTGGGCGGTGGTTGCACGGAAGGCACCTCGGGCGGTTCGGTCGGACGACGGACGCCGATGTGCCGGACGGGTCGGCATGTTCCGTCCCTGCTCACGGCGGGGTACGAGGGCAACGATAGAAGGAACAGTTGCCATTTGACAACATTCTCCATTGGGTAACAATCTGATCCGCAACGGTTGATGGACCAACCGTCAGCGGTGACGCACCCGAGAGAACCCGAGAGAAGCGGAAGCAGGGGCTGGATGAGGCTAGGCGGTGTCGGCGACATCATCGCGGAGCAGGGGGACCGCCGCACCCGTTTCCGGCGAGAGCCGCTCCGAAGCGGCCACATGGAAGGCGGCGAGCCCTTCCGCGAGCGCGGCCACGGCGGCCGGTTCCATCCGTTCCAGCACAGCGCTCACCTCGCGGGCCCGCAGCGCCCGGTACTCTTCGAGGAGGTTCCGGCCGCGCAGGCTCAGCCGCAGCTCCACCTCACGCCGGCTCGTCCGGCTCGGCGCCCGCTGGACGAGCCCCATCGCCTCCATGCGGTCGCACAGCCGGCTGACCGACGGCGCGCGCGACCCCAGCGCCTCGCCCAACGAGCGCAGATTGGTGCCCTCCTGCTTCTCGATCACGAGCAGGGCCCGGAGCTGGGAGGGCGATACGGTTCCCGAAGCGGCCGCTTCCTGGCCACGGCCCCAGAGCACTTCCAGCAGCTCCGAGGCTGCGGAGGCGTCGGCGGACACCTCGGCGCGGGTGCGCGGGCGGCGGGCGGTGTGGGGCATCCATCCACTGTGTCATCCGTCAGCCCCGCTTGTCAGCCCGGCTCAGGCCCCTACCACGTCGCAGGACGAAGAATGCACGAGAGACCGTGAACAGAAGACCGGACATCGAGACGGCCGTCAGGGCCGCCGCTCCGCACGCGCTGCTGGAAACGCTGCGCACCCTGCTCGCCGACGCCTACGGGGCGTTGGCCGTGGAGCTGCATCTGGCCGACTACGGTCTGCGAGTCCTCAAGCGCCTCGACCCGGCCGACGGCGAGGAGGAGCCGCTCTCCCTGCACAACAGCGCGGAGGGCCGGGCCTTCGGCAGCCAGGAGCCCCGCGAGCAGCAGGTCAGGCATGGCGACGCGGTCGACCACTACCTCCCGGTGACCGTACGCGGCGAACGCCTCGGCATCCTCACCGTACGGCTCCCGGCGGCGCGGTCGACCCCGGACATGGTGGGCGAACTGACGCATGTGGCCGATCTGCTGGGCCACGAGATCCTGGTCGCCGAACGGGACACCGACCTCTACCAGCGGGCCCGGCGCACCACCCGGCTCACCCTCGCCGCCGAGATGCAGTGGCAGCTGTTGCCCGCCCGGGCCTGCACCGCCGCGGAGTTCGCCATCGGCGCCCAGCTGGAGCCCGCGTACTCCATCCACGGCGACAACTTCGACTGGGCGGCCGACGCCGACGAGCTGACGCTCGCGGTGACCAACGGCATGGGCGAGGGCATACAGGCCTCCCTGCTCACCAACCTCGCCGTGAACGCCCTGCGCAACGCCCGGCGGGCCGGTATCGGCATCGCGGACCAGGCGGCCCTGGCCGACCAGGCGCTGTACGACCAGCACCGCGGCGCCTCCCATGTCTCCACCCTGCTGCTCCGCTTCGAGCTGGCCACCGGCCGGGTCGGCGTCGTCGACGCCGGATCGCCCCAGCTGTGGATCCAGCGGGGCCGCAGCGTCCGGCGCATGGAGCTGGAGGCCCAGCTCCCGCTCGGCATGTTCGAGGAGTCGCACTACACGGTCCAGGAGTTCCATGTGGAGCCCGGCGACCGGCTGCTGCTGCTCAGCGACGGGGTCTACGAGGCGGTGTCCCCGGCGGGGGAGGCGTACGGCGACCGGGCGCTGGCCCGGGCCATCCAGTCGACGCGGCTGCTTCCGGCGGCCACCGTCCCGCGCGCGATCCTCGGTGAACTGGCCGAATACCGCGTCACGGAGACGCTCGACGACGCGCTGGTGGTCTGCCTGGACTGGTTCGGCCGCCCGGACGACAACGGTGACGGTAGCTGAGCCGGAGGACACGACCGTACGGAGGCCCCGTGGACGCGGCACGCGCCCACGGGGCCTCGACGTATCCCGGTCTTCGACGTATCCCGGTCAGGGAGGAGTCCGGGTCAGGTCGAGAGCTGGAACTCCGCGCGGATCCGCTTGCCGACCGGCACCCGCTCCGCCGTGAGCCGGTCGCACAGGGCCACGACGATCTCCATGCCGTGCCCGCCCAGCCGGGAGGGGTCGGGGCCGTACAGCACGGGCATCGCCGTACTGCTGTCGTACACCGTGACGCTGATCAGCTCCGCGTTCCCCTCCAGCTCCAGGAGGTACGGGCCGTGGCTGTAGCGGTCGGCGTTGGTGACCAGCTCGCTCACGGCCAGCATCAGATCGCTGCGGGTGTGCTCGCCGATCGGTGCCAGACACTCCACCGCGAGCCGGGTGAGGAAACGGTCCGCCAGGGCACGCGCGAGCGCGATGCAGCCCGGTTCGCCGTCGAAGACCTCGGCGCTGAGCAGTACCTCGGTGGACCGGAGACCCTGACCGGGGTCCTCCGGTGGTGAGGTGACCTCTGTGTTCATGTGCTCCAGCCAGGCGCCGCAGTGAGGTCGGAGACCCTGTTCCGCAATTCGTCTACCCGCGTCGAAGGATCCCACTCCAGGCAGTTCGGACCGATCCTACGCACGTCCGGGCAGCCGCACCACGGTCACGAAGAATTCGTCGATCTGGCGCACCGCCGCGATGAACTGATCCAGGTCCACCGGCTTGGTCACATACGCGTTCGCGTGCAGCTTGTAGCTGCGCAGGATGTCCTCCTCGGCCGAGGAGGTGGTGAGGACGACCACGGGGATCAGCGACAGCTCGGGGTCGCCCTTGATCTGCTCCAGGACCTGCCGCCCGTCGTACTTGGGCAGGTTCAGGTCGAGGAGCACCAGGTCGGGGCGGGGGGCGTCGGTGTACTCGCCGCGCCGGTAGAGGAAGTCCAGCGCCTCCTGGCCGTCGCGCACGACATGCAGGGTGTTGCGGATCTTGTTGTCCTCGAACGCCTCACGGGTCATGAGCTCGTCGCCGGGATCGTCCTCGACCAGGAGAACCTCGATGGGCTGTACGGGGCTGTTCACGAAGCGTCTCCCGGCTGGCTGGTGATCGTGGCCGGAGCGAGAAGCTCCGCCGTGGTGTGCTGGGGCGCCTCGGGCGCGGCAGGCAGGGTGAAGTGTATGCGCGTGCCCTCGCCCGGTTCGGCGTCCAGCCAGATCCGGCCACCGTGGAACTCGATGATCTTCCGGCAGAGCGCCAGGCCGATGCCCGTTCCCTCGTACTCGTCGCGTG
Source organism: Streptomyces sp. NPDC059452 (assembly GCF_042750035.1). Taxonomy (NCBI): domain Bacteria; kingdom Bacillati; phylum Actinomycetota; class Actinomycetes; order Kitasatosporales; family Streptomycetaceae; genus Streptomyces; species Streptomyces sp. NPDC059452. The sequence goes on along the minus strand of NZ_JBHYVE010000016.1, from coordinate 74,105 downwards.
CGTGGAGCCGCTGGAAGATCACGAACACCTTGTCCGCGAACTCGGGCGCGATCCCGATCCCGTTGTCCGAGACGGTCAGGTGCCAGGTCTCGTCCTCGCGTACGCAGTCGACCGTGATCCGGCACTCCACGTCCTCGCGGCGGAACTTGACCGCGTTGCCGATCAGGTTCTGCCAGACCATCGTCAGCGCCGTACCGTCCCCGAGCAGTTCGGGCAGGTCGTCCGGCCGCTCGACCACGGCCCCGGACTCCTCGACCGCCAGCGTCAGGTTGCCCAGCGCACGGTCCAGCAGCCGGCCCAGATCGACCGGTTTCCAGCCCTCGTGGACCCGGCCGACCCGCGAGAAGGTCAGCAGGTCGTTGATGAGCACCTGCATCCGCTTCGCACCGTCCACCGCGAAGGCGATGTACTGCTTGCCCCGGTCGTCCAGCTCCTGCCCGTACCGCTTCTCCAGCAACTGGCAGAAGGAGGCGACCTTGCGCAGCGGCTCCTGGAGGTCGTGGGAGGCGACGTACGCGAACTGCTCCAGCTCGGAGTTGGAGCGGCGCAGCTCCTCCGTCTGCTCCGCGAGCAGGGTCTCGCGGCTCTGCGCCCCGTCCAGTTCGTCGACCAGCCGGCGCCGCATGTCCTCGACCGCCCCGGCCACCGCCTGGACGTCGGAGGGCCCCTTGATCTCGATCCGCTGGCCGAAGGCCCCCGACCGTACGCGCTCCGATGCGACCCGCAGCCGGTTCAGCGGAACGCCCACCACCCGGTGGAGCAGCATGCTGAGCGCCACCACGGTCAGGACGAAGACGGCCACCAGGGCCAGAAGCACCTGGTCGCGGGTGGTACGGGCGTCGTTCAGCTCGGCCCGTGCGGTGTCCCGGGCCTCGGCGAGATGGTCCTGCTGGGTGCCGTAGGCCCGCCGCAGGGTGTCGAAGTCCGCCTTGCTGCTCTGCAACTGGGCGGTGGCGGCGGACTCGTTCGGCCCCTGTGCGCGGACGATCCGCAGCAGCGGCTCGGCCTTGTTCTTCCGCCACTGCTGTGCGGCGGCCTCGATGGCGTCGAGATCCTCGGCGAACTGTTTCTGCCCGCCGACCAGCTGCCGGGCCCGCGCCAGCCGTTCCCGCTCGGCGGCCTTGCCCGCCTCATAGGGTTCCAGGAACGATTCGTCGCCGGTCAGGGCGAAACCCCGGACCCCGGTCTCCTGGTCCAGGAGGGCGTTCTGCAACTGGAAGGAGACCGACCGGGCGGGCTGTATTCGGTCCACCAGCTCGGTGGTGCGGTCGGACATCCGGGCCAGGACGAGCCCGCCGATCACCAGGCAGCCGCAGACGACCACGACGAAGCCGCCGAGGATCAGGTGCACCCAGTTCTGGACCGAAAGCCGGGCCGCCATGCCAACGGGCGCGGCCGGGGCCGTCTCTGCGCCCGCATCCGTCTCCGCGTCCGCGCCCGCGTCCGCCGCCGCGTCCGCCGCCGTGTCCGTGCTCGTCGCCGTTTCCGTACCCATGGGCCGTTCCGTACTCATGAAAGTTCCGATCCCCAGCCCAGGTGCAGGACGGCGACATCGTCCGCGAGGCCGCCGTAGGGGGCGGCTCCCTCGGCGGCTCCCGCCACCAGCGCGTCGACGAAGCTGCGGCCCGGAAGGTGTCCGTGGCCCCGCGCCATCGCCAGCAGTCCTTCCTCACCGAGGCGGCTCTCCGGGCCGTTGCGCCCCTCGAAGAGCCCGTCGGTGAAGAGCACCAGCCCGTCCCCGGGCGCCAGCGGCAGGTCGACCGTCGGCCACCGGCCCACGCCGGGCAGCAGCCCGAGCGCCATGCCGCCCTCCGGCTCCACCCAGTGGACCTCCTCGCCCCGGCGCAGCAGCAGGCCGGGGTGGCCCGCCCGCACGATCTGCGCGCTGCGCCCGTCGGACGCGAAGGCCAGGGAGGTCATCGTGGCGAAGACGTGCGAGTCCGAGCGCTCGGCGACCAGGATCTCCTCCAGCAGCTCGATCTGTTCCCGGTGGGAGGTCCCGCAGAGCACGGCGGTACGCCAGGCCACCCGGAGGCAGACCCCCAGCGCGGCCTCCGCCGCGCCGTGCCCCGAGACATCACCGATCACCGCGTGGACCACTCCGTCGGAGGTCTGCACGACGTCGTAGAAGTCACCGCTCAGCAGCCCGTGGACGCGCCCCGGCTCGTACCGGGCGCGTGCCCGGAACCGGTCGTCGCGCAGCAGCGGGACGGGCAGCAGGCCGCGCTCCAGGCGGGCGTTCTCCTGGGCGATCAGCTGGTTGGAGCGCAGCGCGGCCGCCGCCCGTTCCACTTCCTTGCGCTGGAGGGCGTAGCGGATCGCCCGCGACAGCACCTCGGGGTCCAGCCTCCCCTTGACCAGGTAGTCCTGGGCGCCGCCCGCGACGGCGCGGAGCCCCGTGCCCGACTCGTCGAGACCGGTGAGGACGACGATCGCGGCGTCGCTGTCGGACTCCAGGATCTGCCGTACGGCGTCGAGGCCGTGGACGTCCGGGAGGTGCAGGTCCAGAAGTACGCAGACCGGGGTGGCACAGGTACGCAGGAAGGCACGGGCCTCGGCGAGCGTCTTGCGCCAGGTGAGGGCGGAGTCCAGCTCGCTGTCGGTGAGCATCTCCTCGACCAGCAGCGCGTCACCCGCGTCGTCCTCCACCAGGAGGATCGTGGCGTCGACATTCCACAGGAGAGTGCTGGGGGAGGAGTCGTCGCCGTCCTCCTGCTGCGCGGGGATGCCGACGGTGCCCACAGGTTTGAGAGACATGCCCATGGGTGTCTCGGCCAACCCCTCCACCCCCTCGGACGACCGGCATCGGACCAGCCGGCTCAATCGTCGGGAAGCATATGTGATCGGCGGCCCCGGAAGATGCCGCGGGCGGCCGGTCGGACAGGAAGCGGCCGGGCACCCGGGAGGATGCCCGACCGGTACGGCAGGCGCCGGGGTGGGCCCCGCCCGGGGTCAGCGGGGGCGCGGGCTCACGCCTCCACGCTCATCCCCTTGCGCAGTTGCTTGACGATCCGGGTCAGCAGCCGCGACACGTGCATCTGGGAGACCCCCAGCTCCGCACCGATCTGCGCCTGCGTCATCTCCGCCCCGAACCGCATCTGGACGATCCTGCGCTCCCGGTCGTCCAGCTGCTCCAGCAGCGGTGCCAGGGTGTGCAGGTTCTCCACGGTCTCCATGCCCGGGTCGCTCTCGCCGAGCACATCGGCGTACGCGCGCTGCTCCTGCCCGGAGTCGCTGTCCGCCGAGGGGGTGTCGAGCGAGCCGGCGGAGTAGCCGTTGGCGGCCACGAGCCCCTCGATGATCTCCTCCTCGGGCAGGTCGAGGTGGGCGGCGAGCTCCTTGACCGTGGGGTCGCGGTCCAGCTCGGCGGAGAGCTGCTCCTTCGCCTTGGCGAGGTCGACCCGCAGCTCCTGGAGCCGGCGCGGTACGTGCACGGACCAGGTGGTGTCGCGGAAGAAGCGCTTGATCTCGCCCACGATGTAGGGGACGGCGAAGGTGGCGAACTCGACCTCGCGGGAGAGGTCGAAGCGGTCGATCGCCTTGATCAGCCCGATCGTGCCGACCTGGATGATGTCCTCGGTGTCGTCGCCGCCCCGGTTGCGGAACCTGGACGCGGCGAACCGGACCAGCGAGAGGTTCATCTCGATCAGGGTGTTGCGGGCGTACTGGTACTCGTGCGTGCCCTCCTCCAGGACCTGGAGGCGGTCGAAGAAGACCTTGGACAGGGCCCGCGCGTCCTTGGGGGCGACCTTTCCGGCGTCCTCGACCCAGGGCAGTTCCTCGGCGCCGACGTCGGTCCGCGTGGCTACCGGGCCGTCGCTCAGCGGCGCCGTCGCTCCGGTGGCTCGCACTGACATCGCCGTCATGGTGTCACCCTCCCTGCTGCCCAATGTGTCGGACGGTCGCCTTCCCGGTCGTTGCGAAGTCATGCGTGCTCCGTGCGAAAGTTCTTGAGATCCCCGTCCGGTCCCGGGAATCCCGGCGGACGCCCGAACGGAGCCGCCTCGCGCGCATGGCAAACTTGAGCGGGGTGTTCCGGCCTGCGGTGATCCACGATCTGCGGCGAAGAAGATGACATCCGCGGCGAGAAGATGACAGAGGAACGGCAATGACGGTGACAGAGGACAGCCCGGAGCTCGCTCCCGGAATCGACGAGTTCGGTCCCGGTATCGACCCGGAGCGGCTGGCCGTCTGCCTGAGCGTGCTCGACGAGCTCGACACCATCGAGGTGGACCACCCGGACGCGATCGCCGTCCGCCGGGCCACCGCCGGGATCTACCGCACCGTGAAGCAGCGCCGCCGCCAGGAGCGCCGGGCCGCCAAGACCGCCCACGACCGGGCCGTCACCGAGGCGACCGCGACCGGCTCGGCCGAGCGTATCGACGACGAGACCCAGGGCGTCCTGCCCTCCTCCTCCGCCCAGGCCGAGATCGCCGGGATACTCCAGCGCCCCCGGTCCTGCTACATCTGCAAGACCCGGTACGTCGAGGTGGACGCGTTCTACCACCAGCTCTGCCAGCCCTGCGCCAAGGAGAACCGCGCCCGCCGCGACGCGCGCACCGACCTCACCGGGCGCCGGGCGCTGCTCACCGGCGGCCGGGCGAAGATCGGCATGTACATCGCGCTGCGGCTGCTCCGTGACGGTGCCCACACGACCATCACCACCCGCTTCCCCAACGACGCGATCCGCCGCTTCAAGGCGATGCCCGACAGCGACGAGTGGATCCACCGGCTGAAGATCGTCGGCATCGACCTCCGCGACCCCGCCCAGGTCGTCGCGCTGGCCGACTCCGTCGCCGCCGAGGGCCCGCTCGACATCCTGATCAACAACGCGGCCCAGACGGTGCGCCGCTCCCCGCAGGCCTACAGCGAGCTCGTGGCCGCCGAGTCGGCTCCGCTGCCTGCCGGTGAGCTGCCCGCCGCCGAGGTCATCGGGACCTTCGGCAGCGGCACGGTCGACCGGGTGGCCGCCCTGCCCGCCGCCCGCAAGGAGGGGCTGAGCGCCCAGGAGGTCACCGACCTCGCCCTGGTCACCGGCTCCGCCTCCCCGGCCCGGATCGCCGCCGGTACCGCGATCGACGCGGGCGGGCTCGTTCCCGACCTGCACGACACCAACAGCTGGGTCCAGACGGTGGAGGACGTCGAGCCGATCGAGCTCCTCGAAGTCCAGCTCTGCAACTCCACCGCCCCCTTCATCCTGATCAGCCGGCTCCGCCCGGCGATGGCCGCGACCGCCGCCAAGCACTCCTACGTCGTCAACGTCTCCGCGATGGAGGGCGTCTTCAGCCGGGGCTACAAGGGCGCGGGCCACCCGCACACCAACATGGCCAAGGCCGCGCTCAACATGCTCACGCGCACCAGCGCCCAGGAGATGTTCGAGAAGGACGGCATCCTGATGACCGCCGTGGACACCGGCTGGATCACCGACGAGCGTCCGCACCCCGACAAGATGCGCCTCGCGGAGGAGGGCTTCCACGCCCCGCTCGACCTCGTCGACGGCGCGGCCCGGGTCTACGACCCGATCGTGCGCGGCGAGGGCGGCGAGCCGCTGTACGGCTGCTTCCTCAAGGACTACGCCCCCGCGAACTGGTAAACCCCGCGCCCGTCGGCGTAACTCCTCCGGCTCAACCGGAACCGCACCTTCCGCGCGGCGGCCGCAGACCCGGCCCAGGATGGATCCTGGGCCGGGTTTTCGCTGTCCGAAGTGGCCGAAAGTGACCCACTGCACACGTTCTATCGAGCGCAGCGCCGCTCATTTGGTTACTCTGAGGCGAACGGACGCCATCGAGGAGCCCACGAAGGTTCCCCGACCGTCCCGGGACAGGTCTGCAACCCGACCGCCGTCCCGCCCCGACACGGCGCCACCGCGACCGACATATCCCAGCCCCTGCCCCGCACCGGGGCCCGCTCGGTCTCCGGCACCGCCGCCGGAGCGCCGGCGACGCCCTGGGCGACGCGACACAGAGGAGTGCGCGGTGACGACACCAGAACTGACGATGCGAGAGAAGCGCCCCGCCGAACGGTACGGGGAGCGGACCGCCCGGCCCGAGAAGCTCCGGAACATCGAGGTGTGGGCCAGGTCCGCACCGATCCGGCTGGCCGGTTACGAGGACGACCTCGCCGAGCCGCACATCCTGCCCGGCGTCGACTGACGGCCCGGACGGCCGCTTCAGCGCTGTTCACGGCCCGTGTCCCGGCCATCCCGCTCCGGCGGGAGCGGCCGGGAGACGGGCCGCATGAATTCCCGGACATAGGTGCGGTCCCACCAGGCGCCGGTGGCCCGCAGCTCCCGCGGGTCCGTGAACCGGTAATGGAACACCCGGGCGCGTACGTGTACGGGCGGGTCGTCCGGGAACGGGTTGTGCGCCAGCAGCCGGAGCGTGTCCCGGTCGCCGCGCAGCAGCCGCTCGGTGAACGGGCCGAACCAGGAGCGCGCGTACGCGGGGGAGAGCGCGGCGAACCACATCATCCAGTCGAGCCGCAGGTGGTACGGGGCGAAGAGGCGCGGCAGCCGCCGCACATCGCCCGGTTTGCCGCGGAAGCCGTACTCCCGCCACTCCGCGCCCTCGTCCGCGACCGGATCGGCCGTGCCCTCCACCACCACTTCCAGCCGCATTCTGCTGATCGAGCCGAACGCACCGTAGGTGTTGACGAGGTGCAAGGGGTCGTAGGAGCGGTTCATCACCTGCCGCCGGGAGAGCAGATTGCGCGCGGGCCGGTAGCTGAGGACCAGGACCAGGGCGGTCACCGCGATGACGACCACCTCGTACCAGAGCGGTGGCGCGGCCAGGGCGGGCGGCGGTGCGGCGAGCGGGGTCCAGTCGATCACGGAGAGCGCCAGCGCGATGGTCAGCCAGTTCAGCCAGGCGAAGTTCCCCGACGCGACCAGCCAGAGCTGGGTGAGGACCATCAGGGCGGCGGCCGCGCTCGCCACCGGCTGCGGGGTGAACAGCAGGAACGGCACCAGCAACTGGGTGACGTGGTTGGCGGCCACCTCGGCCCGGTGCACCGGCCGGGGCAGATGGTGGAAGAACCAGCTGAGCGGCCCCGGCATCGGCTGGGTCTCGTGGTGGAAGTCCAGGCAGGTCAGCCGCCGCCAGCAGGCGTCCCCGCGCAGCTTGATGAGCCCGGCGCCGAACTCCACCCGGAACAGCAGCCACCGCAGCAGCCAGAGCACGAGCACGGGCGGCGCGGTGTCCCCCGTACCGAGAAAGACCGCGAGGAACCCCGTCTCCAGGAGCAGCGACTCCCAGCCGAACCCGTACCAGACCTGCCCGACCTGGACGATCGACAGGTACAGCACCCAGGGCAGCGCCCACAGCAGCATCCCGCCCCAGAGCGGGAGGTGGGCGTCCAGCCCGGCGATCAGGGCCACCGAGACCGCGCAGCCGGTCCAGGCGACGGCGGCGAAGAACCGGTCGGAGTAGTGCAGCCGGAACAGCCCCGGCGCCGCCTTCCAGGGGGTGCGCCGGAGCAGTTCCGGTACGGGCAGGATGCCGCGCTCGCCGATCAGCGCCCGGAACTGGAGCGCGGCGGAGAGGAAGGCGACCAGGTAGATCACGGCCAGCGTCCGCTGGAGGACCAGCCTGCTCAGCCAGTAGCCGTCGGCGGAGAACCACTCCATCCCTGCCAGTATCGGCCCGGCGGTGGTGTTCAGCCCGCCGCGACGAGCCGGCGGAGTGTCCGCCCCAGCCGACGGGCGTACCAGAGCTGCACGGGCGGTACGAGCGGTCCCGCGAGCCGGGCGTACCAGGCGGCGGGGCGGGAGAACGCCAGGACGGTGAACCAGACCGTGCCGTCGTCCATCAGGTCCACCACGAAGCACTCCTCGCCGTTCTCCGGGTGCCCGGCCAGGGTGCCGTAGCCGAACCCGGTGCGGCCCTCCTCCCCGTACGCCGTCCAGATCACCTCGCACGGCGCGGTCACCCGTATCGGCCCCAGGCCGAGCGAGACCCGGACGGTCGCCCCGGGTTCCGCGCGCGCGGCCGAGGCCTCGATCCGGGCCCCCGAGGCCCGGTGCATCCGCCACTCGGTCACGGCCGCCCCCGCCGCCGCGAAGTCGTCCGGGCCCCGGCCCACCCGGGTGCGGTGGTGCAGGTGGTGGTAGCCCCGGGGGAGCGGGCCGAGGCGGGTGGCGCCGATCTCGGGGTAGGTGAGCGTGCTCATGCGGTCCTGCTTTCCGAAGGGGACGGGTGAGACGGGCGGGGGTCACGGATGCGCTGCCAGGCGAGGAGCGAGCAGAGGGCGAAGCCCAGGGCGTTGCCGAGGCCATGGGTGGCGGCCATCCAGGTCAGGGTGGGGTGGGGCAGTCCGGTGGCCTCGCCGACCGCCCAGCTCAGGGCGAGCAGCATGGTCGCCACCAGGACGGCGGCGGAGGTGAGCAGCAGCAGCCGGGTCGTCCTGTCCCGGCCCTCCTCGCGGCCCAGGCGCCAGGTGAGCAGGCCGACGGTCCACATGCCCGCCGTCAGGACCACGGCCCCGGCCAGTTCGGCCCAGTCGCCGATGAAATAGCCGACGAGGACGAGCAGCGTGCCCAGCGGCACGCTGAGCGCGGCGAACCGGCCCGCCCGGCTCCCGGCGACCCGGCAGACCAGCCCGGCGACCAGGGCGGCGGCGAAACCGGCGAAGTGGAAGTGCGGCACGGTCAGGGCGAGGATGCCCAGCTCGAAGCCGAACAGTTCGTGGCCCGCCCGCTCCGCGACCAGGGCGAGCGCCGCGACCGCCGGGGTGACGAGTGCGGTGAGGAGGGCGATCCCGGCGGGGGAGAGGTCCCGGCCCCGGACCGCCCGGCGCGGGGCGTGCAGGGCGAGGGCGACGGTGCCGACTGCGTAGCAGAGGGCGAGCGCGGTGGCGGTAGGGGAACGCGGCAGCCACAGGGAGATCGCGCCGGGCGCGGCGAAGAGGGGCCAGAGCCTGCGGATCCGGTCCAGCTCCGGCAGTCCGGTCAGCCGCAGCCCCGCCGGGACGACGACGAACATGCCCACCATCACGATCAGATTGACCAGTACGGTCATGGCCCCACCCCCGACTTTGAACGCGTTCAACTCCTGGGATGAGAGTAGAGGTTTTCTTGAACGCGTTCAAGACGGCATGTCCCGGGGGCTCCCGGTCCTGCGTCCACTCCCGGTCCTGCGTCCACTCCTGGTCCGGTGTCCGTTTGCGGTCCGGCCTCCGGTGCGGCACAGATGGTGACGATCCATCCGTCAGTCATGGACAGGCAGGAGAGCTCCGTGCGCTCACCCAGACGTCTCCGGCGCGCCGCGCTCGCCGCACTCTCCGCCGGGGTCCTGCTCGCCGTCGCCGGCTGCGACAGCGCCCCCGACCGCACCACGAAGGGCACGACGGGCACCGCGGAGGCCGAGGACGTCCTCCTTCAGCCGCTCGCCGAGCCGGGCCCCGGACCGTTCACGAAGTCGACGGCCCGCGCGGCACCCTCGCCGTCCCCCACCCGTTCGCCGGAGGAGCCGGAGGGGTCGGGGGATCCGGGGGAGGGTGACGGTTCCGCCACCCGTACGGTCCATCGGGTCTCGGGCGCCGTCCCCGGGCTCTACGGCGGCATCCGCTCCGAGGCCTCCTGCGATGTCGAGCAGCAGATCCGTCTGCTCGCCGCCGACCAGGGCAAGGCCGACGCCTTCGCCGAGACGGCGGACATCGAGGCCGTGCAGATCCCCGGCTATCTGAGGGCGCTCGCCCCGGTGGCCCTGCGCGCCGACACCCAGGTCACCAACCACGGCTACAGCGCCGGAAAGGCCACCGCCTTCCAGGCCGTGCTCCAGACGGGCACCGCCGTCCTGGTGGACAGCAGGGGGCTGCCGCGAGTCCGTTGCGTCTGCGGCAATCCGCTGAAACCGCCGGTGATCGCCAAGGGGCAGGTCGCCCATCGGGGCGAACGCTGGCCCGGCTACGACCCCGCGCGGATCCTGGCGATCGGGCCGAGCGTGCAGCCGCTCACCGGCCTGGTCATCGTGGACGCCGCCGACAACACCTGGATCGAGCGGACCGTCGGCGACGACGGCGGACGCGACCGGACCCCGGACGACCCACCGCCGTACGAGCCGAGTCAGGACCTGCTCTTCCCGTCCCCGGCCCGCCCCTCCGAGCCGGTGTCACCCGAATCCACCCCGTCGGCCCCCGCCCCCTCCGAACCACGGGAGCCGGAGTGCCCGGAGTCCCCGGACGACCCGGCCGAGCTGCCTCCCGGCTGCCCGCCGCCCATGGACCCCGGCACCGAGGCACCGGACGACTTCGACGGGATGCCGACCGGTGAGCCCTGGGAGCTGGAGGAGGAGGACGGGTCCGGCGCGGTGCCGGAGCCGACCCAGGTCTTCCCCGCCGAGCCCGATGGGCCCGACGAGCTCGACGAACCGACGGACTCCGAGGTCCCCGAGCTGTTCGCCGGCTGACCGGCTCCCCTCGGCGCGTGCGGCAGCCTCTGTACGCGCGAGACCTCGCCACGTGCGCGACCTCAGCCCGTGCGGCGACCGCTCCGGCCGTCGCACGGATCGCTCGAAGAATCGGACAAATGGTGGCAGAGTGGCCCACATGGATGATCGGGTAGCGGGTGCCCTGTCACTCCCGGACGACTGGCCCGCCCACCCGGACCTCAGCCTCGCCCTGAACCGTATGGGCAGCTTCGACTGGGATCTGGACACCGGCCTCATGCACATGGACCAGGCCGCCCTCGACGTGTTCGACCTGACCCCGGAGGAGTACGACAACCGCCCGGCCTCCCTCGCCCTCCGTGTGCCGACCGACGAGGCGCAGCGCCTGGACGGGATGGTGTCGCAGGCGCTCAAGAGCGGGCGCGTCAACTACGGCGCCTACTTCCGTATCCAGCGCCGCGACGGGACCCTGCGCTGGACCCACACCCAGGGCTTCGTCCGCCGGGACGAAACCGGCCGCCCCCGCCGCATCATCGGCATCGTCCGCGACGCCACCGAGGAGCTGGCCGACTCCTCCGCCCGGCAGGAGCTGGACCTCGACCGGCGCCGGCGCACCAGCCTGGTGGAGGGCACCACGGCGGCCCTGGCCCACGCCCGTACGGTCAAGGACGTCATCGCGGTCCTCAAGAACTCCCAGGGCCTCGCCCACCTGGGCGCCACCAGCCTCGTCATGGGGCTGCTGGAGTCCGGCCGCATCCACCTCGTGGCCGACGGGCCCGAGGGCGCGTACGTCCCCGGCACCCGGTTCACCCGGGTGGACGAGCAGTACCCGATGAGTGAGGTCGTCCGCACGCTCGCCCCGCGTTTCATCGAGTCCGCCGAGGACTTCGCCGACTCCTATCCGATCCTCTGGCCCAACATCAGCCACCTCGGGATCACCGCCGCCGCCTACATGCCGCTCATCGCGCAGGCCCGCCCGATCGGCGCACTCGGCCTGCTCTACCGCGACAAGGCGGGCTTCACCCCCGACGAGCGCAACCTGCTCATGGCGCTCGGCACCTCCATCGCCCAGAGCCTCCAGCGGGCCATGCTCTACGAGCAGGAGCACGACCTCGCCGAGGGGCTCCAGCAGGCGATGCTGCCGCGCCGGATCCCCGCCGTGCCCGGCGCGCAGGTGGCCGTCCGCTACCGCTCGGCCCGGCTCGGCCGGGACATCGGCGGCGACTGGTACGACCTGATCCCGCTGCCCGGCGGCCGGGTCGGCGCCGTCATCGGGGACGTACAGGGGCACGACACCCACGCCGCCGCCGTCATGGGACAGCTCCGCATCGTGCTGCGGGCCTACGCGGCCGAGGGGCACAGCCCCGCCACCGTCATGGCGCGCGCCTCCGTCTTCCTCCATGAGCTGGACACCGACCGCTTCGCCACCTGCACCTACGCCGAGGTCGACCTGACCACCGGGGTCGTGCAGTTCGTCCGCGCGGGCCATGTCGACCCGCTGGTACGGGACGTGGACGGGAGCTGCCGCCGGATGCCGGCCGAGGGCGGGCTGCCGCTGGGCCTCTCCGCCGAGTTCGGGCGGCTGGAGTACCCGGTCGGTACGGCGGAGCTGGACCCGGGCCAGACGATGATCCTCTTCACCGACGGGCTGGTGGAGCTGCCCGGCTCCGACCTCGACGAGGGCATGCAGCTGCTGACCACCCTCGTCTCCAACGGCCCCCAGAACCTCCAGAAGCTGGCCGACGAGCTCTGCGACGCCGTCGACGTGCGCGGCGGCCAGGACGACGTGGCGCTCCTGCTGCTCCGCCGCCGGGCCGCCCAGGCCCCCCAGCCCGGCGGCCGGCTCCGCCAGCACGTGGCCCAGAACGACCCCGAGGCGCTCAGCTCGGCCCGGCACATGATCCGGGCGGCGGTACGCGCCTGGGGGGCGAAGGAGCGGGCCGACGAGATCGAACTGGCCGCCGACGAGCTGATCACCAACGCCCTGATGCACACCGACGGCGGGGCCGTCGTGACGATCCGGGTGATGGCCGGGTCCGAGCGGCGGCTGCGCGTCGACGTGGAGGACCGCTCCAGCGCGCTGCCCCGGCGCCGGGACGCGGGGGAGTCGGGGGTCTCGGGGCGCGGGCTGATGCTCGTCGACCGGCTGGCCGACGTCTGGGGCGTGGAGTCCCGGGGGAGCGGCAAGTGCGTGTGGTGCGAGTTCCTGATCCCCGAGCGGTCGTAGTCGCTGGTGGGCGGGGATCCGGTTCCGTAACAGTACGTAACATGTCTGTGCTTGACCGTAACCGACCGCGAACGATTGACTGCGGGGGTACGGCTGTTCCGCCCTCGACGAGCCGTTCCGCCCGCTCCGAGCCGTTCCGCCAACCAACGACATGAGGCCCCTGTTGGGTACCGAACTCCTGGCCCCGCTCGACCTGGCCTTCTGGCACCTCGAATCCGACGCCCACCCCATGCACCTGGGCGCCCTCGCCGTCTTCGCCCCGGCGCCCGGCGCCACCCCGGACCACGTCCTGGACCTGCTCCGCACCCGGGCTGCCGCCATCCCCCGGCTGCGGATGTGCGTACGGGACGTCCTGCTGCCGGTCGGCGGCGCCGCCTGGGCCGTGGACAAGGACTTCGACGTGCACCGGCACGTGCGCCGCGTCACCGTGGGCGACGGCGACTTCATGGCGGGCGCCACTCGGCTGGCCGGGGAGCTGATGGAACAGCCGCTGGGCCGGGGGCTGCCGCCCTGGCAGATGTATCTGATCGGCGGCGCCGGTGACGGGCCCTTCGCCGTGCTGGTCAAGCTGCACCACGCGCTGGCCGACGGGATGCGGGCGGTCGCCATCGGGGCCGGGATCTTCGACGAGATCGCCGCCGCCACCGCCCGCTCCGCCGCCCGCGGCCGCCCCGCCGTGCCGCCCCGCTCCTGGCTCCCCGACCCCCGCGAGGTGGCGGGCATGGCCCTCGGCCGGATCGGCGAGGTCGGCCGGGCGCTGGGTGTGGGCGCCTCCGTCGTCCGCGCGGGCCGCCTGGACCTGCGGGGCGCCTCCGCCCTCACCGCCCCCTCCAGCGGCACCCGGCGGCTGGCCACCGCGGACCTGGACGCCACGGCCCTCCAGCGCATCCGGCGGGTGGAGGGCGGCACCGCCAACGACATCCTGCTCGCCGTGGTCGCCGGGGCCCTGCGCCGCTGGATGGGGGAGCGCGGCGAGGCGCTGCCCGGGACCGATCCGCGCGCCCTGGTCCCCGTCTCCCGGCGCAGGCCCGGCGGTACGGTGACGGGGAACCGCCTCTCCGGCTACCTCCTGGACCTCCCCGTCGGCGCCGCCGATCCCCGCGAACGGCTCCGGGCGGTCCGGGGTGCGATGGACCGCAACAAGGCGGCCGGACCGCTGAAGGGCGCCGGAGCCGTCGCCGTACTCGCCGACCAACTGCACCCGCTGGCCCACCGGTTCGGCGCACCGCTGGCCGCGAACGCCGCCCGGATGCTCTTCGACCTGCTCGTCACCAGCGTGCCCCTGCCCCGCTCCGCGCTCTCGCTCGGCGGCTGCCCGCTCAGCGCGCTGTACCCGATGGCTCCGCTGGCCCGCGGCCAGTCGCTGGCCGTGGCGCTGTCGACGTACGGCGGCCGGGTGCATGTGGGCCTGGTGGCGGACGGCAAGGCACTGCCGGACCTGGACCGGCTGGCCGGGGCGGTGGCGGAGGAGTTCGAGGAGCTCCGCGCGCTGGTGACCGGCGGCCGGGTGGCGGAGCCGGTCACCTGACAGGCAGCCGTACGCCGCCTGCGGCAGGCTGGAACCATGCCCGAGCTGCCCGAAGTCGAAGCCCTGCGGGTCTTCCTCGGCGACCATCTGGTCGGCAAGGAGATCGCCCGTGTCGTCCCGCTGGCGATCAGCGTCCTGAAGACGTACGACCCGCCGCTCACCGCCCTGGAAGGCACCACCGTCACCTCGGTCGCCCGCCACGGCAAGTTCCTCGACATCGAGGCGGGCGGGCTGCACCTCTGCACCCATCTGGCCCGGGCGGGCTGGCTCCGGTGGAAGGACTCCTTCCCGGCCGCCCCGCCGCGCCCCGGCAAGGGACCGCTCGCCCTGCGGCTGGTGACCACGGACGGCGACGGCTTCGACCTCACGGAGATGGGCACCAAGAAGCGCCTCTCCGTCCACCTGGTGCGCGACCCCATGGACGTCCCCGGGATCGCCCGCCTCGGCCCCGACCCCCTCGCCGACGCCTTCGACCGGGACGCGTTCGCCGCGATCGTCGGCGGGGCCCGCCGACAGATCAAGGGCGCGCTCCGCGACCAGGCGCTCATCGCGGGCATCGGCAACGCCTACAGCGACGAGATCCTGCACGTGGCGAAGATGTCCCCGTTCAAACGGACCGCCGACCTCGGCGAGGACGACATCACCGGTCTGTACACCGCGCTGCGCACCACCCTCAAGGACGCCGTGGCGCGCTCCACCGGGGTGGAGGCCGGAAAGCTCAAGTCCGAGAAGAAGAGCGGGATGCGCGTCCACGGCCGTACGGGGGAGGCCTGCCCGGTCTGCGGCGACACCGTCCTGGAGGTCTCCTTCAGCGACTCCTCGCTCCAGTACTGCCCCACCTGCCAGACCGGCGGCAGACCGCTGGCCGACCGCAGGCTCTCGAAGTTCCTGAAGTGATCCGGGGCGTTCAGCGGGTGACCGTCACCAGCCGCCGCCCGTCCGCCGTCCGCACCTCGAAGCGGTCGATGGACTCCGGCCGCAGCGCCGCCCCGCCCTCCACCTCCACCAGACCGCCCCCCGGCCCCCCGGCCGACCAACTGCTCACCGTCTCCTCGCTGCCGTCCCGGCCCACCGCGACCAGCGCACACACACCCTCGGCCGGCATCCGTACCGCCTCCAGCGCCACCGCCGTACCCCACTCGTGCCCCGCCGCCGTCACCACCGCGGCCGCCCCCGACCCCGGGTCCGCCCCCACCCACCGCTGCACCCGCACCACATCCGGCCGACCGCCCGCCGGACCGTCCTGGAGCCCCGCCACCGCCCACGGGCCGCCCACCGCCAGCACCGCCGCCGCCGCCACCAGCGCGAGCCTGCGCCGCCCCGCCCTGCGCCGCCCGGCCGCCACCGCCGCCACCAGCCGGTCCGCGAGCCCGGGGGAGGGCCGTACCAGCGGCCCGGCCCCCGCCAGCCGGGCCGCCACCGGGGCCAGCTCGCGCGCCCGGACACGGCAGAGCGGACACTCCTCCAGATGTTCCTCGAACCGGAAGGCGTCGGCCCTCCCGAGCACGCCCAGGGCATAGGCCCCCACGCGGATGTGGGGCTCGGTCGTCTGCATGTACTGCGGTACGGGAACAAGCCGGGATTCACTCAAGCCATGCGGCCCCGGAGGACCTAAACTCCGGGCTCATGCTGCGCGTACTCGCCGTCGACGACGAACCACCCGCCCTGGAGGAGCTGCTGTACCTCCTGCGCGCCGACCCCCGCATCCGCAGCGCCGAAGGTGCCACCGGGGCGACCGAGGCGCTGCGCCGGATCGGCAGCGCCGTGGACGCGGGCCCCGACGACCCGTCCGCGATCGACGTCGTCTTCCTCGACATCCACATGGCGGGGCTCACCGGCCTCGACGTCGCCCAGCTCCTCGCCGGGTTCGCCTCGCCCCCGCTCATCGTCTTCGTCACCGCGCACGAGGGCTTCGCCGTGCACGCCTTCGACCTGAAGGCCGTCGACTACGTCCTCAAACCGGTACGCCGCGAACGGCTCGCCGAGGCCGTGCGCCGGGTCGCCGAGCAGGTCGGGGACCGCTCCGCCCCGGTCAACGACACCGCCACCGACCAGATCCCCGTCGAGCTCGGCGGCGTCATCCGCTTCATCCCGGTCGACGAGATCGCGTACGCCGAGGCGCAGGGCGACTACGCCCGGCTGTACACCGCGACCGGCAGCCACCTCGTCCGCATCCCGCTCACCGCCCTGGAGGACCGCTGGCGCTCGCGCGGCTTCGTCCGGATCCACCGCCGCCACCTCGTGGCCCTCGACCGGATCGACGAGCTGCGGCTGGACGCGGGGAGCATGAGCGTGCGCATCGGAGAGGCCGAGCTCGCCGTCAGCCGCCGCCACACCCGGGCCCTGCGCGACCTGCTGATGCGGCAGGGCGGACGCTGACCGGAAGGCCGTGGACAGGTGACCGGACAGCCGTCGACACGCTCGTGACCTGGGGCGACCTCCGTCGAAGCCGCTCCGTGGAAGCCTTCCCAGCACGGCCTGCCGCCGCCTAGACTCCCAGCCCATGTCACAGGAGACCGCACCCCGGCGCGAAGTCGTCACGGGAGAGCCCCGCCGGGTGCGTCCGCTGCCCCGCTACCGCACCCAGTCGGAGATCGAGGAGCAGACCGCCCTCGGCGGCGCCTACGTCCGCTCGCTGATGCGCAGCCAGCTCCGCGCCGGACTCACCGTCTTCGCCGTGCTCGCCCTCGTCGCGGGCACCCTGCCCCTCCTCTTCGCCGCCCTGAAGAGCGCCGCCCTGGTCTGGGCGGTGCTCGGCTTCGCCACCTACCCGCCGCTCACCCTGGCCGCCTGGTGGTACGTGCGCAGGGCCGAGCGCAACGAACGCGACTTCGCCCGGCTGGTGGAGGGCCGCCCCGCACCGTGAGCACCCCCGACCACACGGCGTCCTGGGTGGCGGTCGCCCTCGTCGTCCTCGCCACCGTCCTCGTCGGCGGCTTCGGCCTGCGCATCTCCCGTACGACCTCCGACTTCTACGTGGCGTCCCGCACCGTGCGGCCCCGGATGAACGCCGCCGCGATCAGCGGGGAGTACCTCTCCGCCGCCTCCTTCCTCGGCGTCGCGGGCCTGGTCCTGCTGCACGGCCCCGACATGCTCTGGTACCCGGTCGGCTACACCGCCGGATATCTGGTGCTGCTGGTCTTCGTCGCCGCGCCGCTGCGCCGCTCGGGGGCGTACACCCTGCCGGACTTCGCCGAGGGGCGGCTCGAATCGCTGCACGTCCGGCGGCTGGTGAGCATCCTCGTGGTCGGAGCGGGGTGGCTCTACCTCGTCCCGCAGCTCCAGGGCGCCGGGCTCACCCTCAAGATCCTCACCGGGGCGCCCGGCTGGCTCGGTGACGTACTCGTCGCCACCGTGGTGATGGTCGCGGTGGCGGCGGGCGGGATGCGGTCCATCACCTTCGTCCAGGTTTTCCAGTACTGGCTGAAACTGACCGCGCTCCTCGTCCCCGCCCTCTTCCTCGTTCTCGCCTGGCAGGGCGACGGCCGCCCCCGGGTCAGCTTCGACGACCAGTTCGCCGTCTTCCGCGCCGACCACCCGCTCTACGCCACGTACGGACTCATCGTGGCGACCTTCCTCGGCACGATGGGCCTGCCGCACGTCGTCGTCCGCTTCTACACCAGCCCCAACGGCCGCGACGCCCGCCGCACCACCGTCGCCGTCCTCGCCCTGGTCGGCCTCTTCTACCTGCTGCCGCCCATCTACGGAGCCCTCGGCAGGCTCTACGCCCCCGAACTGCGGTACGGGGGTGACGCGGACGCCGCCGTCCTCCTCCTGCCCGCCCGGGTCATCGGCGGGCTCGGCGGCGATCTGCTGGGCGCGCTGATCGCGGGCGGGGCGTTCGCCGCGTTCCTCTCCACCGCCTCCGGGCTCACCATGGCGGTCGCCGGGGTCATCACCCAGGATGTGCTGCCCTCGCGCGGGGTGCGCCACTTCCGGCTCGCCACCGTCCTCGCCATCGCCGTGCCGCTCGCCGGTTCGCTGCTGGTCAGCCGGGTGCCGGTGGCGGACGCGGTGGGCATGGCCTTCGCCGTCTCCGCCTCCTCCTTCTGCCCGCTGCTCGTCCTCGGCATCTGGTGGCGCCGCCTCACCCCGCCGGGCGCGATCGCGGGGCTCCTGCTCGGCGGCGGCTCGGCCCTCCTCGCCGTCGCCATCACCGTGAGCGGGGCCGTCACTCCGCCCGGCTGGCCGCACGCGCTGCTGGCCTGGCCCGCCGTCTGGTCCGTCCCCGTGGGGTTCCTCGCGATGATCCTCGTCTCGCTCGCCACTCCGGGACGGATACCGCCGGGCACCAACGCGGCCATGACCCGCTTCCACCTCCCCGAGGCGCTCACCTCGGCCCGCGCCGGGAGGGGGGAACGGTGACCGGGGCCGGGGTCGCCGTCCTCGTCGTCCTGGTGGCGCTGCTGCTCGGTACGGGGTTCCTGCTGGGCCGCCGCACCGCCCGGCCGCTGCGGCCCAGCGATGTCGGCACCCCCGTCGAGCACGCCACCTTCGAGACCCTGCACACCGCATCCCTCGCCGCGCCCCCGCTCCGGGCCGGTCTCACCGAGGAGAGCGCCCGCCGCTCGGCCCGCAGGCTGCGCTCCCTGCTCGGCACCGACGCCCTCTGTCTCACCGACCGGGAACGTGTCCTGGTCTGGGACGGCGCCGGACACCATCACGGCAAGGATGTGATGGGCCATATCGAGGAGCTGCTGGAGGGCGGGCGCGGCACCGCCTTCGACAGCGGCTGCGCCGACCTCGACTGCCCCCTGCGCTGGGCGGTCGCCGTCCCGCTCACCGTCGAGAACCGGGTCCTGGGCGCACTCGTCGCCTATGCCCCGCGCGAGTCGGCGGTGCTGGCCCGGGCGGCGGGCGAGGTCGCCCGCTGGGTCTGCGTACAACTGGAACTGGCCGAGCTGGACCGCTCCCGTACGCAGCTCATCGAGGCCGAGATCAAGGCGCTGCGGGCCCAGATCTCCCCGCACTTCATCTTCAACTCCCTCGCCGCCATCGCCTCGTTCGTCCGCACCGACCCCGAACAGGCCCGCGAACTGCTCCTGGAGTTCGCCGACTTCACCCGCTACTCCTTCCGGCGGCACGGCGAGTTCACCACCCTGGCCGATGAACTGCACTCCATCGACCAGTACTTGGCGCTGGTCCGCGCCCGCTTCGGCAAGCGCCTGTCCGTCACCCTCCAGGTGGCCCCCGAGGTGCTTCCGGTCGCGCTGCCGTTCCTCTGCCTCCAGCCGCTGGTGGAGAACGCCGTCAAACACGGTCTGGAGGGAGCGGCCACCCCGCCCCGCGAACGGGCGGCGGACGCCCCGTTCCGGATCACCATCAGCGCGCTCGACGCCGGTTCGGAGGCCGAGGTGGTGATCGAGGACAACGGCAGCGGCATGGACCCCGAACGGCTGCGCCGCATCCTGCGCGGCGAGGCCACCACCACCTCCACCGGTATCGGCCTGCTCAACGTGGACGAGCGGCTGCGCCAGGTGTACGGGGACGGGTACGGGCTCGTCATCGAGACCGGGGTCGGCGCGGGCATGAAGATCACGCTGAGACTGCCCAAGTACCGTGCGGGCGTGCACGGTTCATGAAGCCGTGGGCCGGGGGCGTACGGCCGGGACCGCTCAGCACAGGTGCACGGCCAGATGCCCCAGCGGAAGCCCCAGTTGCCAGGCGGGCGTCCACACCTGGACCTCCCCCTCGACATCGTCCGCGCCCCCGGCCGCCGGCTCCCGGGGCACGGGCACGATCGCGTCGAGGTCCGCGGCGAGCAGCTCGGTCTCCTCCAGCCACCGCCAGGCCGCCCGCGCCAGCGCCAGATCGGGGTCACCGGGCACCGCCCGCCGCCCCGACTCCGCGAGCCGCTCGCAGACCCAGCTCCGCCAGGTGGCCCCGTACGCCGTGAGCAGCCGCAGTTCGTCGACGCGCGCTTCGGACAGAGCGCGGGAGACCGGGGGCTCCCGGAGCAGACCGGAGAGGAATATCGTGAGGGCGAGCGCGTCGCGCCCGGCCCGGAACTCCAGCGTCGCCGGTTCCATCAGGTCGCCGGTGCGTAACAGCTCATCCGCGATGTATTCCGTGTACAGCCAGGCCATCGGTACCGGCAGCCCGCCCCCACCGGTCCCATCCGTATCCTCGGGACGCATCCCGTCTCGCCTCTTTCCTTGCTCGGTACCGGGCTTCACGCAGCATTGAACCGGGGGCGGACGCCCCGCGTGGGCAGAAGCGGAGGATCGCCCAGGAGATGCGAGGCTGCCCATGACCACCGACCCCGGCGACGACCCCCATGTGCGCCTGCTGCTGGGCGCGTACGTCCTGGACGCGCTGGACGCCGAGGAGACCTGCCGGGTCGCCCGCCACCTCCAGCGCTGCGACGGCTGCGCCCGGGACTACGTGGAGGTGGCGGAGGCCTCGGCCCTGCTCGCGCTGTTGCGGGCGGAGGACCTCCGGGAGTAGCCGGGCAGATTGCGTGAGAGCAGCCGCAGGGCGTAGTACGAACGGGACTTGACGGTCCCGGCGGGGATGCCCAGCGCCTCGGCGGTCTCGGTGACGCTCAGTCCGTGGAAGTAGATCTCCACCAGCACCGCCCGGTGTTCGGGGCTGAGCGTGCGGACCGCCTCGCGGACGTCGAGCGCGTGGACGGCCGAGTCGGCGGTGTCCTGGACCGCCGGGGCGCTCTCCAGCAGCAGGTCGCTCACCTCGGCCGGGCGCGCCAGCCGGGAGCGCCGGGCGTCGATGGCGAGGCGGCGGCCGACGGTGAAGAGCCAGGGCCGCATCGACTCGTAGGGCGCGTCGAACGCCTCCGGGTGCTGCCAGGCACGTACCAGGGTCTCCTGCACCAGGTCCTCGGCCCGCTGCCGGTCCCCGAAGGTCAGGCCGAGCAGGAAGTGGAAGAGGGCGGGGCCGTGTTCCCGCTGCAACGTGGCGATGGCCCGCTCATCGGTCGTCGTCGTGGTGTTCATGAACGTCCTTTCCCGCGGGAGGCCCCCGGCGGCCTCGCTGCCGCCTGGCGTATACGAACGCATTCGGCGGCGCAGGAACAGGCGGTGCACCGAGGCGTGCGACGAGCGGTCGCTCAGTGCGGCGAATGGTGCGGCGAACGGTCAAGGGGCCGTCGGGGTCGGACGGTACGACCAGTTCAGCTAGGTATGCGGCAATGCTCCTTGCTTCGGCGGTATGACGATCTGTGTAGTCGGATCGTCCTAACCATCCGGATATGGAGTCGAGCAGATGACCCAGCGCATCCGACCGGGCACCGTCGCCGCCCTCGCCCTCCTGCTCGCCGCGGCCACCGGCTGCACCGGGCAGCCGCCGCCCCCGGCGCCCGTCCCGAGCGCGCCCCCTTCCGCCGCCGCCCGGGGTGCGGGCGGCCAGGACGCCGACGTACCGCGCCCCTTCACGCTCCTGGCCTCCGGCGATGTCCTGCCGCACTCCTCGGTGATCGACCGGGCGGCGGCCGACGCGGGCGGGCGGGGCTACGACTTCGCCCCGATGCTGAAGGGCGTGCAGCCGGTCGTCTCCCGCGCCGATCTCGCTCTCTGCCACATGGAGACGGTGTACGGGAAGGAGGGCGGCCCCTACACCGGCTACCCGGCCTTCAAGTCGCCGCCCGAGGTCGCCACCGCCCTGCGCGCCACCGGGTTCGACTCCTGCTCCACCGCCTCCAACCACACCCTGGACGACGGGTCCGACGGGGTCGCCCGCACCCTGGGAGCCCTGGACGCGGCAGGCATCCGGCACGCCGGATCGGCCCGCTCCGCCGCCGAGGCCGCCCGCCCCACGATCCTGTCGGCGGGACCGGGGAAGCGGGCCGCGAAGGTCGCCCACCTCGCGTACACCTACGGCACCAACGACATCCCGCTGCCCGCCGGGAAGCCGTGGACGGTCAACGTGATCGACGAGGCGAAGATCGTGGCGGAGGCGCGGGCGGCCCGGCGGGCGGGCGCCGACGTCGTGGTGCTCTCCGCGCACTGGGGCACCGAATGGCAGGACGAACCGGACGCCCGGCAACTGGAACTGGCCGACCGCCTCACCGCCTCCCAGGACGCGGGCCGCCCCGACATCGACCTGATCATCGGTACCCACGCCCATGTGCCGCAGGCGTACGAGAAGGTCAACGGCACGTGGGTCGTCTACGGCATGGGCGACCAGATCGCGGGCGCGATGATCAACTACCAGGGCGTCCAGGACCCGCGCGGCAACCAGGGCACGCTGGGCCGCTTCACCTTCGCGCCGCCCGTGCGGCCCGGTGAGCGCTGGACGGTGAAGAAGGCCGAGTTCGTTCCGCAGTGGTACGACACGGGCTCCGGGCGGATCGTCAACCTCAACACCGCGATCAAGGCCGGAGCCGACCACCACCGCGAGGTCCGCGACCGCATCCGGAACGTGGTCCTCGGCCGGGGCGCGGAGGGCGACGGCCTGGTGATGGGGGAGTAGCGACAGCCGCCCGGGAGGTCAACGGCACCACCGTCACCGAGGCCTACGGCACCACCGTCACCGGCCAGCGTCCCGCCTTCACCAGCCGGACGGCCACCGACCCGATGAACCGGTGACCCGCCGACTCCGACGCCCCCACCACCACGGCGTCGGCGGTGAGTTCCTCGGCCGCCGTCACCAGCCCGTTGTACGGGTCGCCGCGGAAGGTGTGGAACTCCCAGCGCACGTCCCAGGTGTCCTTCAGCCGCTCCGCCGACTGCCGGATCTCCTCGACCAGCTCCTGGGCCACCTCGCCCGTCACGTCACCGACCGGCACGCCCAGTGCGGCGCCCGAGGGGATCACGGGCTGGACGTAGACGAGGGCGAGCCGGGCGTTCTGCCGCCGGGCGAGTCCGGCGGCGTAGGCGGCGGCGCGCATGGACGAGTCGGACCCGTCGAGCCCCGCGACGATCACCTTGGGCCCGTCCGTACCGCGTTCGAACTGATGGGGCTGCTGTTCTGTCACGGCTCCGAGGCTATCCGCCGACGGCCTCCGGCGGATCGGACCGGCCGCTGCATCGAATGGGTATAAAAGGGTCATCGTCCGGTGTCGTCGGCCGGAGCGGGCGCCCGGCCGTGCGAGCAGTTGGCCATGAGAAGTGATCACCTCCGGCCCGACCGCCGCACCCTGCTGAAGGTCGCCCTCGGCCTCGGGACCGCCACCGCCGTGCATCTGATCGCCGCCGACCCGGCCTCGACACCCACCCGCCCCGCACGGGCCGCGGGCACCCCGCCCGCCGCGGCCGCCGGGCCGCCCGCCGGGCTACCGGGCAGACCGCCCGCGTACCGCCTGGAACCCATGACGGCGGCCGCCCCGCCGCGCTTCCGGCCCGCCCCGCCGCCGGTACGCACCCGCCCCTTCGAGGAGCTTCCCGACCTCGGGAACTCCATGGTGCTCACCTTCGACGACGGCCCCGACCCGCGCTACACCCCCGCCATCCTGGCCACCCTGCGCAAGCACCGGGCGCGCGCGATCTTCTTCGTCTGCGGGGAGATGGCCGAGAACAACCGGGACCTCCTGCGCGAGATGGCGGACGACGGCCACGTCGTGGGCAACCACTCCTGGTCGCACCCGCTCATCCCGGGGCTCTCCCGCGCCGGCGTCCGCGACGAGCTCGGCCGTACGAGCGAGCTGGTCGACAAGACACTCGGCGCCCCGCCGCTCTGGTACCGCGCCCCGTACGGCGCGTGGAACCGCCACTCCTTCGAGATCGGCGCCGACCTGGGCATGGAGCCGCTGGCCTGGACGGTCGACACGCTCGACTGGACCACCCCGGGGACGGACACCATCGTCCGCCGGGTGCTGGGCGGAGCGGCGCCCGGTGTCGTCGTCCTCTCCCACGACGCGGGCGGCAACCGCTCCCAGAGCGTCGCGGCCCTGCGCCGCTACCTCCCCCGGCTGCTCGACGAGGGCTACCGCATCACGGTGCCGCAGCGGGTCTGAGGCGCGGGGCCGCGTTCCCGGCGGACCGGCGATACGACCGGCCGCCGGGGGCGTACCCGTACGCGCACCCATACGCGCATCTGTACGCGCACCCGTACGTTGCACCCGTACGCGTATCCGTACGTGCTCCGCTCAGCGGGTCTCGACGAGGCGGGCGAAGACCACCACGTTCCCGTCGTAGCCGCCCGCCTTCGAGTACGCCCCGCCGCAGGTGATCACCCGCAGCTCCGCATGGCCCGTGTCGCCGTAGACCCGGGCGCCGGGGAAGTCGTCCTTGGAGAAGACCTCCACGCCGTAGACCTCGAAGACCCCGACCCGGCCGTCGTAGCGCTCCACCTCGACGCGGTGGCCCTTCTGGAGCGAGCCGAGGCCGTAGAAGACCGCGGGCCCCGACATGTTGTCGACATGGCCGACGACCACGGCGGTGCCCTGCTGGCCGGGTGCGATGCCGTTCTGGTACCAGCCGGCCAGGTTGGGGTCCTCGGCCGGTGGGGCGTCGATCCAGCCGTTGGCGTCCAGGTTGACGTCGATGACCGGGGCGTCCACGTTGATGGACGAGATCCTCACCCGGGAGGCGGGGGCGTACGGCAGCGGCTGCACCGTCTCGCCCTCCACCGGCGGTCCCGGGGTGTCCCCGCTCAGGTCCAGCGAGGCGGCGGCCGCGGGCTGCGGCGGGCCCGCCTCCCCGAACTCCGCTCCGTTGCGCATGAGGGCGAGGCCCGTGAGCATGACCAGGGCGACGGCACCCCACGGCACGCGTCTGGTCCGCCCGGCGCCAGCGTAGTCCCGGCCCATGGTGCTCCCTTCGTCGCGACGCTTGGAACGTTAGGGGCGGTGCGGCCGGGCGGCGATCAGAGAGGGGCGAACGGGTGGCGGCCGGAATCCGGCCCACCCGGGTGACTGCCCTTCGGAGTAATGAGCAGATAAAAGTTCTGACAGCCTGTGACCTGCGGATCTGTCCGACGCAGGAGTTCTTGTACGGCGTGTCGCGTCACCGGGGTGGAGCAGCGCCGAAGTGCGAGCCGATCAAGGACTGGTGAGTGTTCGTCATGGGAGGCGTTCACGTCGATCCATCCCGGAGGACAGGCCTCCGGGGGCGTTTCCCGCTGGAGGTCCACACCATGCGTGCTTCACGCGCTCTCGCGGTCACCGTGACCGCTTTCGCGGCGGTCGGGCTCGCCGCTCCCATGGCGGCCGCCACCAACGGCCCGGTCAACGTCGCCGTCAACCCTCAGTCGGTCCACCAGGGCGCGACCCTGAAGGTCACCGCCCAGGGCTGCGGCCACGGCGGCAAGGTCTGGTCGAACGCCTTCCCGACGACGGAGCTCTCGGCGGGCGGCACCAACCACGCCACGGCGCACATCCGCCACAACACCACCCCGGGTCACTACCACCTCTCCGTGAAGTGCAGTGACAACGACAAGATCGCGACGCACAAGTTCACCGTGCTCGCCGGCAACGGCGCGCAGGGCGGGCTCGGCGGCTCGATGGGCCCGAACTCCACGGAGATGCAGATCGGCGGCGGACTGGTGGCCGCGGCGGCCGTCGGTGGCGCGGTCTTCCTCGTCCGGCGTCGGCGGACGAGCCATGCGGCGTTCTAGGACGCCCGACCTCCCGCCCGGCCCGATACGCCCGTCGCCCCGAGTCCTGGATCAGGACCCGGGGCGACTGTCGTGTGCACCATACTTCGTGCCGTTCGTTCCGTGAGTGCCGTGGGCGCCGTCAGTGTCGGCGGTCGGCACTGCGGCGGCGTACGAAGTAGAGGGTGCCGGCGGCGGCCACGAGCACGAGAGCCGCGCCCCCCGCGACCTGCGCGGTGTCCAGCGTGCCGGAACTGCCGCCGAGTCCGCCCCGCACGCCGCTCGGCGCGATCGGCGCGATGGCCGTGGAGCTGACGGTCGGGGCCGTGGTCGGTGCGGTCGTGGGCGTCGGGGCGGTGGTGGCCCCGGCGGTGATCGTCAGGTTGACGTTCCGGGTGGTGCCGGTGGAGCCGCAGGAGAACGTCACCGCGTAGACCGCGCCCCGCCGGGCGTCCGTGTCGACGGTGGCGGTGGCCGTGGTGCTGCCGCTCGGGATGACGGTCGTGTCGAAGACGCCCGAGGTCACGGTCGTCTCGCCGGTGCACCCGCCGCCCCCGAGGGTCACCCGGCCGCCCGGTGCGACGACCGAGGGGCTGATCGTCGGGTTGAACGTGTTGATGGCCCCGTCCGGCGTGGCGTGGGCGGCGGACGGGGCCAGCAGGGTCAGGGCGGTGGCGCCCAGTAGAGCGAAGGGTGCGACACGTATCGCGCGCATGGTGGATCCTCCGGTTCCCCGAGGGGCAGCTGCGGAATGAATTTCCACATAGCAGGAAAAATGCACCTCGATGCCCGACACGCTAGGAGCGGGGCATACCGACCGCTATCGGGGTCCGGCGAACGGGTCAATCTCTCCCCCGACCGGCGCACCGGCCGGGGGAGCGGAGGATCAGCGGGTGGCCTCCGGGAACAGGTCGAGGAACGGGGCGGCGGTGGCCGTGACGCCCCGGCCGAACGGTGAGTCGAAGGACCAGATCAGGAAGAGCAGGAACGCGATCAGCGCGCTGAAGAGCCCCGCCAGCAGCAGTTCCCGGAAGGTTCTGCGGATCTGGAGGGTGAAGATCAGCCCGACCGTCACCAGCGCCCCGATGATCAGCCCGAACCACACCACCCCGGGCATCGTCTCCCCGGCGTTCTCCCCCCGTGAGCTGCGGGCGTCGTCCGCCGCCGCCACCTGGTCCACGAGCGGCTGGTACGCCTGCCCCTCGTGCTCGGTCTGCGGCTCGTAGTCGGTGACGTCTGCCCGCACCCGGGCCAGCAGTTCCGTACCGCG
This sequence comes from Streptomyces sp. NPDC059452, assembly GCF_042750035.1. Classification (NCBI taxonomy): domain Bacteria; kingdom Bacillati; phylum Actinomycetota; class Actinomycetes; order Kitasatosporales; family Streptomycetaceae; genus Streptomyces; species Streptomyces sp. NPDC059452. Next base: position 47,208 of record NZ_JBHYVE010000016.1, on the reverse strand, counting down.
TTCGGTGAGGGCGCCCCGCTCGGCCATCACCCGCCACTCGTCGTCGACGACATGGGCGACGTACGCGTTGACATCCGCGCGGATACGGTCGCGGACCTCGGCCGGGTAGACGGAGGAGCGCTCCCGCACCTCGTGCAGCGCCTGCGCCTCCAGCCGTACGGACTCCTGGGCGGCGCTGCGGCCCTCCCAGACCCCGGCGATGGCCAGGCCCAGCACGATCGCGTAGACCACGCCGATCATCATCGTCATGTACTCGATGACGTCGGGTGTCTGGGACGGGTCGTCGTCATCGGCGATGCGGCGGTTGTTGAGGACCGCGATGGTGAGCACGACCGCGCAGGCCGACGCCATGGCAATGCTCAGGACGAGCCATTCGGACATGGGTATCTCCTCGTCAGCGGGACGATCGGGGCCGCAGTACGGCGACGGCGAACACCGCCGGGGCGGTGATCAGCAGGGTCGTGGACACCAGCGAGGGCCCGCTCCGCGGCTCCTTGCGGGTCGCTTTGCGGTACGTCGGAAGGGCCACGGGCCGGGGCTCCGGACGCACCGAGGGGACCGGCGACGGCTTCGGCGACGGCTCGGGCGGAGGCTTCGGTGCGGGCTTCGGTGCCGGCTTCGGCTCGGGCGCGGCCTCGGGTACGACCTCCGGCGCGGGCGGCGGGGGAGGTGGCGGCGGGGGTGCCGGTGCGGGAGCCGGGGGTGGCGGTGGAGGGGGAGGAGGTGGTGGCGGCTCCGGTGATGGTGGTGGGGGCGGAGGAGGCGGCGGTGGCGGAGGAGGAGGCTCCGGGGACGGGGACGGCGATGGAGGCGGTGGCTCCGGTGTGGTGACCGCCACGCAGCCCCCGCTCCCCGCCACGGCGACCGCGGAACTGCCGTCGCCCTCCCCGATGGAGGCCACCGCACAGCTGTCGGCGTTCGCGGGCAGCGGTACGGCTATCAGCCAGACGAGTGCGGCGGCTGTCGAGAGCCGCCCGATGCGGGATCCGTACACGACGGCGAGCATGATCCACGTTCTCCGCCGACACGCTGAACTCCGCGTCGATTCGCCTGATGGTGGGACAATGCGTCGTTCATGTTTGCGCCGGGTTGACTTCCAGACCGCCCCCGAGCGCCCCCAACCGCCCCCGTACGCACCCGAGATGAGCCACCGCCGCATTCCTCCCGCCATTCTTCTCGGCCCCGCATTGAACGCGACCCCCGTGGTGGCCCGTACCTAGGGCCATGAACGGCGCGGACTCGCGTCGTCATCGGAGCGAATACGACGACGTACTACGGGAGTCGACATGAACACCTGGCGCAACGCCTCGCTCGCGGTCACCGCCGCGGCCCTTTTGACGCTGACGACGGCGTGCGGTCAGGAGCAGGGCTCGGCAACGCCCAACGGTCAGTCGGTGGGCAACGCGGCCCCGGCACAGCAGCCGGCGGATGGCGGTTACGGCTCGGGCGGCGGCGGTTACGGCTCCGGCAAGGAAGCCGCGGCGGCCGCGAAGCCTGCGGGTCAACTCGGCGTGCAGGCAAGCAAGAAGCTCGGAAAGGTGCTCACCGACAGCGAGGGTTTCACGCTCTACCGCTTCGACAAGGACACCGCCAACCCGCCGAAGTCCAACTGCGACGGCGAGTGCGCGGACATCTGGCCGGTGGTGGCCGCGGGCGGTGCCACGGCGGCCGCCGGAACCGATGCCTCGCTGCTCGGCGAGGTCGTCCGGACCGACGGCTCCAAGCAACTCACCGTCGACGGCTGGCCGATGTACCGGTACGCGAAGGACACCGCACCGGGGCAGATCAACGGCCAGGGCGTCGGCGGCACCTGGTTCGCCTCCGCCCCCGACGGGAAGAAGGCGGCGGCCAACGCCGACAGTGCGGGCGCGGGCGCCGCCGAACCGGCCGATGCGGCGGGCCTTTCGGTGCGCAAGGACCCGGAACTCGGTGACATCGTGGTGGACAAGCGGGGTATGACGGTTTACCGGTTCACCAAGGACACCGCATGGCCGATGAAGACGGCCTGCACCGGCGACTGCCTCAAGAAGTGGCCGGTGGTCGAGCCCGTCTCCAAGAACTCGGTGGAAGGCGTGACCAAGAAGGGATTCGTCACTTTCGACCGCCCCGACGGGATCAAGCAGCAGACCATCGACTGCTGGCCCATCTATACCTTCGCCGGGGACGAGAAGCCGGGCGACGTCAACGGCCAGGGAGTCGGCGGCACGTGGTTCGCGGTCTCGCCCGATTCCAAGCTCGTCGGTGCTCCGAAGTAACCACCCAGTAGCCCCCAAGTGGCCCCGAACCACCGGGAATCGGTGCCCGAAGTGCCGGTCCGTCGCTGCATGAGCACACGCAGCGACGGATCGGCCGTTGTTGCCACCGGAGTGTGACCAATAACGGACCGCTAATTTCCGTTTCCTCTCGCTCTCCTGGCGGTCGATCAGTAGCCTCTGGTCAACACTGACCATGAACATGGCCGGATCGCCGTGGCGACTTGTTGGAGACATCGATGGAGCGTCCCGCCTGGGCACCGCAAGGCATAGACATTTCGGTGCCGAGCGTGTCCCGCATGTACGACTTCTATCTGGGCGGATCGCACAATTTCGAGGTGGACCGGGAAGCCGCGCGGAAGGCCATGGAGTTCCTGCCGGGCCTTCCCAAGATCATGCAGGCGAATCGGGCCTTTATGCGCCGGGCCGTGCGGTACGCGGTCGACGCGGGCATCGACCAGTTCCTGGACATCGGCTCCGGCATCCCGACCTTCGGCAACGTCCACGAAGTGGCCCAGGCCGCCGACCCCCGGGCCAAGGTGGCGTACGTCGACCACGACCCGGTCGCCGTCGCGCACAGCCAGGCGGTGCTGGAGGGCGACGACCGCTCCGTGATCGCCGCCGCCGACCTGCGCCGGCCGCGGGAGATCCTGGCGAACCAGGAGGTCACCGGGCTGCTCGACCTCGACCGGCCGGTGGCCCTGCTGCTGGTCGCGGTGCTCCACTTCATCGAGGACGCCGACGACCCGCGCGGAGCGGTGGCGGGACTGCGCGAGGCACTTGCCCCTGGCAGCCTGCTGATCCTGACCCACGCCTCGTACGAGGGCATCCCGCTCTCCAGGGAGGAGGCGGACGGCACGGTCGGCGTCTACCGGAACATCCGCAACCCGCTCATCATGCGCACCCGCGAGGAGATCGGAGCCTTCTTCGACGGGTACGAGATGGTCGAGCCCGGCCTCGTGTCGATGCCCGACTGGCGGCCGGACACCCCGCAGTCGCCCGGGCAGGAAGACCCGTACGCCTTCTCGGGCTTCGCCGGGGTCGGGCGTAAGGCGTGAGTATCCCCGCCCAGGCGTCCGGCGAGCGGGACGCGGAACCTGACGGTCCCGAAGGCCGGCTCCGGAGGTTCGCCACGATCTGGAGCCGGGCCATCTTCCCGCTGACGGCCACCTCCCTGACCCGCCCGGAGTTCGAGCGTCATCTCCTGCCCCTGGCACGCGAGTTGAACGGCACCCTGCACGCCCACCCGTTCGACGCCTCGCCCGCCGCCCGGATCGGCGCCGCGCTGGTCGACGCGCACTGCACCGACCCGGACGCGCTCAGCTCCACGCTCGGCGTCGTCGACTCCTACCTCGTCCTGTACTGCGGCGGCAACGGCCCCGGCGAACTCTCCACCGAGGACGCCCGCGCCCGGTGCGCCCGCATCCAGCACACCCTGGCCTCCGGCTTCTCCCAGGCCCTGCGCGAGCGCACCCTCGCCGAACAGGAGGCCATCGCCCGCTCGGCGCTCACCGCCCGCTCCCACGCGGAGGAGGCCCTGCACGCCACGGAGGCCCGCTTCCGGGCGGTCTTCAAGGACGCCGCCGTCGGCATCGGCATCGCCGACCTGGACGGCAACATCCTGGAGATCAACGACACCCTCACCAGGATGTTCGGCGGCCTGGAGCACCACGTCCGCAGCCACAAGGTGAACGAGTGGGTCCACCCCGAGGACTCGCCGCAGGTCTGGAAGTACTACAACGAGCTGGTACGGGGGGAGCGCGACCACTACCGGGTCGAGAAGGCGTACTACCGCAACGACGGCACCGTCCTGTGGACCAACCTCACCGTCTCCCTGCTGCGCGACCCCGAAGGCCGCCCCCAGTACCAGCTCGCGCTCATGGAGGACACCACCGAGCGCCGCCTGCTCAACCTGCGGCTGCGCTACGAGGCCACCCACGACGCGCTCACCGGACTGCCCAACCGCACCCTGTTCTTCGAACGGCTGGAGAAGGTGCTCTCCGCGAAGGACGGCAGCCGCTTCGGGCTCTGCTACCTGGACCTCGACGGCTTCAAGGCCATCAACGACAGCCTCGGCCACGCGGCCGGCGACCGGCTGCTGGTCGAGGTCGCCGACCGGCTCCAGAGCTGCGCGACCGCGCCCTGCGAGATGGTCGCCCGGCTCGGGGGCGACGAGTTCGTGGCCCTGACCACCGGCCAGGACTCCGCCGACGCGGTGGACGAACTCGCCGGGCGCATCCTCAACGTACTCACCACACCGATCCGGCTGGACGGCCGCGAACTCACCGTGCGCGGCTCGATCGGCGTCGTCGAGGGGCCCGCGGGGGAGCGCAGCGCCGCCGAGGTGCTGCGCTCCGCCGACATCACGATGTACCGGGCCAAGGCTGCGGGCGGCAACCGCTTCGAACTCGCCGACGCGGAGGCCGACGCCCGCGCCATCACCCGCCACGGCCTGACCACCGCGCTGCCCGCCGCGCTGGACCGGGGCGAGTTCTTCATCGAGTACCAGCCGCTCGTGCACATGGGCGACGGCACCGTCCACGGCGCCGAGGCGCTCGTACGGTGGTGCCACCCGCAACACGGCGTGCTCGGCCCCGACCGGTTCATCCCGCTCGCCGAGCACACCGGGCTGATCGTGCCGCTCGGGCGCTGGGTGCTGGAGGAGTCCGTCCGGCAGGCCAACTTCTGGAAGGAGCGGCACAGCGACGGCGGCCCGCTGCGGATCAACGTCAACCTCTCGCCGACCCAGCTGCACCACCCCCGGCTGGTGGCCGAGACGGTCGACGTGCTGGAACGTTCCGGTCTGGAGCCGGGTGCGCTCTGTCTGGAGGTGACAGAGTCCGCGCTGATCGGCGCCGACGACGATCTCCTCAAGCCGCTGCGGCAGCTCGCGGAGATGGGCGTCGACATCGCGCTCGACGACTTCGGCACGGGCTACTCGAACCTGGCCAATCTGCGGCGGCTGCCGGTGAGCGTCCTCAAGCTGGACCGTTCCTTCACCCGGGGCATGCAGCAGCATCCGGCCGACCCGGTGGACCTGAAGATCGTCGAGGGCATCGTGTCGCTGGCCCACAGCCTGGAGCTGGCCGTCACGGTGGAGGGCGTGGAGACCGGCGCCCAGGCCGAGCAGCTGCGCCGGCTCGGCTGCGACACCGCCCAGGGCTGGTACTACGCCCGCCCCGGTGCCCCGGACCGCATCCACTCGCTGCTGCTGGCCGACGCGGTGTGAGGCGTACGGGGCCGGGGCGGCCCGGGACCGGGGTCCTTGCGCGCAAGGGGGCCGGGGCCGCGCGCCGAACCGATGCCGGGGCCCGTCACAGGCCCTCCGGTCAGGTCCGGGGTCCGTCACAGGCCCTCCGGCCAGGCCCGGCCCCCCGTCACCCGCCCCCCGGCCCGTGCTCCAGCAGCATCCGCTGGAGCTCCCGGGCCGCCCGGGGCGGGGCCACATCGCTGCGGTGCGCCAGCGCGATGGTGCGCCGCAGCCCCGGCCGGGCCAGCGGGGTCCGCCGCAGGTCCGGGCCCGCCCGGTGTGCCGCCATGCTCGGCACCACCGCGATCCCGAGCCCCGCCCGTACGAAACCGAGCACGGCGTCCATCTCGCCGCCCTCCACCGTGAACGTGGGCTCGAACCCCTCCGCGCGGCAGGCGGCGAGCGTCAGCTCCCGCAGGTTGTAGCCGTGCCGGAACATCACCAGCGGCGCCCCTTCCAGATCCGCGATCCGCACCCGGCCGCCCCGCCCCGGCGCGGGCTCCGCGGCGGACGACACCACCACCAGGTCCTCGTGCAGCAGCTCCACGGTGGTCAGCGCGGGCGACGCGGCAGGCAGTGGCAGCACCACCAGGGCGAGGTCCAGCGCCCCGCGCGCCAACTGCCGTACGAGGTCGTGCGAGCCGCCCTCCTCCAGCAGCAGCCGCACCCCCGGATGCAGGTCGTGGAAGGTGCGCAGCACATCGGGCAGCAGCCCCGTACAGAGGCTCGGTGTCGCCCCGAGCCGCACCCGGCCGCTCCGCAGCTGGACCAGCTCCTGCACCTCCTGGCGCGCGGTCTCCGCGTCCGCGAGGATGCGCCGGGCCAGCGGCAGCAGCGCCTCGCCCGCGTCGGTCAGGGCGATATTGCCCCGGGCCCGGCTGAACAGCTCCGCGCCCAGCTCGCTCTCCAGGGCCCGGATCTGCTGGGAGAGCGAGGGCTGCGAGACGTGCACGGCCTCGGCGGCCCGGGTGAAGTGCCGGGTCTCGGCCACGGTCACGAAATAGGTGAGCTGCTGGAAGTGCATGCGCCAACGCTACCCCCCTCGATAGGTGGAGCCTATGAAGATGAGCCATTCCATGTCTTGGACTGATCGGACTTCGGCCCCTACCGTCGTGTCCATGGCATTGGCAACGCGGACGGACCGACGGCCGTCGATGACGCGTACGCTCTGGGACTCGACCGTCGGCAAGAAAACCATCATGGCCGTGACCGGTCTGATCATGCTCGGGTATCTCGTCGCCCACATGGTCGGAAACCTGAAGATCTTCTTCGGACCCGGTGAGTTCGACGGCTACGCCCACTGGCTGCGTACCCTGGGTGAACCGGTCCTGCACTACGAGTGGGCGCTGTGGATCGTCCGCGTGGGCCTGGTCGCCGCCGTCGTGCTGCACGGCGTCTCCGCGTACCAGCTGAGCCGCCGCGACATCAGGGCGCGCCCGGCGAAGTACGTCCACAAGAGGCCGCGCGCCAGCTACGCGACCCGGACCATGCGCTGGGGCGGGATCATCCTCGCCCTCTTCATCGTCTGGCACATCCTCGACCTGACGACCGGCACCGTCCACACCAGCTTCGAGGCCGGACACCCGTACCAGAACGTCGTCGACACCTTCTCCGCCTGGTACAGCAACGTCATCTACATCGTCGCGGTGCTCGCCATGGGCCTGCACGTCCAGCACGGCTTCTGGAGCGCCGCGCAGACGCTCGGCGTCGGCAACGCGACCCGCGACCGCATCCTGAAGACCCTCGCCAACGTCCTCGCGGCGGTGCTGACGGTGGGCTTCATCTCCGTACCCGTCGCCGTCATGACCGGAGTGGTGAGCTGACATGCCCGACTACTACACGCAGTACGTCACGGGCGAGCCCGTCGTCGACACCAAGGCCCCCGAAGGTCCCGTCGCCGAGCGCTGGGACACCCGCCGCTTCCAAGCCAAACTCGTGAACCCCGCCAACCGGCGCAAACATACGGTCATCGTCGTCGGCACCGGACTGGCCGGCGGATCGGCCGGCGCCACCCTCGCCGAACAGGGCTACCACGTCGTCCAGTTCTGCTTCCAGGACTCGCCCCGGCGCGCCCACTCGGTGGCCGCCCAGGGCGGTATCAACGCGGCGAAGAACTACCGCAACGACGGCGACTCCATCCACCGGCTCTTCTACGACACCGTCAAGGGCGGCGACTTCCGCGCCCGGGAGTCCAACGTCCACCGGCTCGCCCAGATCTCGGTCGAGATCATCGACCAGTGCGTCGCCCAGGGCGTGCCCTTCGCCCGCGAGTACGGCGGCCTCCTCGACAACCGCTCCTTCGGCGGCGTCCAGGTCTCGCGTACGTTCTACGCGCGCGGCCAGACCGGGCAGCAGCTCCTCCTCGGGGCCTACCAGGCGCTCTCCCGGCAGATCGCCACGGGCGGGGTCGAACTCCACGCCCGTACCGAGATGCTGGACCTGATCGTGGTCGACGGCAAGGCGCGCGGCATCGTCGCCCGCGACCTCGTCACCGGGAAGATCGACACCTACTTCGCCGACGCGGTCGTCCTGGCCACCGGCGGCTACGGCAACGTCTTCTACCTGTCGACCAACGCCATGAACTCCAACGCCACCGCGATCTGGCGGGCCCACCGGCGCGGCGCCTACATGGCCAACCCCTGCTTCACCCAGATCCACCCCACCTGCATCCCGCGCACCGGCGACCACCAGTCCAAGCTCACCCTGATGAGCGAGTCGCTCCGCAACGACGGCCGCATCTGGGTCCCCAAGGCCAAGGGCGACACCCGCCCGGCGAACCAGATCCCCGAGGACGAGCGCGACTACTACCTGGAGCGCATCTACCCGGCCTTCGGCAACCTGGTGCCCCGCGACATCGCCTCCCGCGCCGCCAAGAACGTCTGCGACGAGGGACGCGGTGTCGGCCCCGGCGGGCAAGGGGTCTACCTGGACTTCGCCGAGGCCATCGGGCGGATGGGCCGCAAGGCGGTCGAGGCCAAGTACGGCAACCTCTTCGACATGTACCAGCGGATCACCGACGAGGACCCCTATACGGTCCCGATGCGGATCTACCCCGCCGTGCACTACACGATGGGCGGCCTCTGGGTCGACTACGACCTCCAGACCACCATCCCCGGCCTCTTCGCCATCGGCGAGGCCAACTTCTCCGACCACGGGGCCAACCGGCTCGGCGCCTCCGCGCTGATGCAGGGCCTCGCCGACGGCTACTTCGTCCTGCCCTCCACCATCAACGACTACCTCGCCCGCAACCCGCACACGGAGCACGTCGACGCCGAACACCCCGCCGTCGCCGAGGTGGTGGCGGAGACCGAGGACCGCATCAACCTTCTCCTCTCCGTCGACGGCGACCGCACCCCCGACTCCTTCCACCGCGAGATCGGTGAACTCATGTGGGAGTACTGCGGGATGGCCCGCACCGAGGACGGACTGCGCAAGGCGCTCGCCAAAATCCCGGAGATCCGGGAGGAGTTCTGGCGCCGCATCAAGGTCCCCGGTACCGGCGAGCAGTTCAACCAGTCGCTGGAGAAGGCCAATCGCATCGTCGACTACCTGGAGCTCGCCGAGCTCATGTGCCTGGACGCCCTGCACCGCGCCGAATCCTGCGGCGGCCACTTCCGTGCCGAGTCCCAGACCCCGGAGGGCGAGGCGGAGCGGCGCGACGAGGAGTTCTCGTACGCCGCCGCCTGGGAGTTCACCGTCACCGGGGGCGCCCCCGTCCTGCACAAGGAAGACCTCGTCTTCGAGTACGTCCACCCCACTCAGCGGAGCTACGCATGAAGCTCACCCTGCGCGTCTGGCGTCAGCAGAACGCCGAAGCGCCCGGTGCCATGGCCACCTACGAAGTCGACGGCATCTCCCAGGACATGTCGTTCCTGGAGATGCTCGACACCCTCAACGAGGAGCTCATCCTCGCCGGGGACGAGCCCGTCGCCTTCGACCACGACTGCCGCGAGGGCATCTGCGGCGCGTGCAGCCTCGTCATCAACGGCGACGCCCACGGCCCCGAGCGGACCACCACGTGCCAGCTCCACATGCGGTCGTTCTCCGACGGCGACACGATCGACATCGAGCCGTGGCGCGCCTCCGCCTTCCCGGTCGTCAAGGACCTGGTCGTGGACCGCTCCTCCTTCGACCGGATCATCCAGTCCGGCGGCTACATCTCCGCCCCCACCGGTACCGCCCCCGACGCACACGCCACCCCGGTGCCCAAGCCGGATGCCGAACTCGCCTTCGAGAACGCCGAATGCATCGGCTGCGGCGCCTGTGTCGCGGCCTGCCCGAACGGCTCGGCGATGCTCTTCACGGCGGCCAAGGTCAACCACCTCAACGTCCTGCCCCAGGGCGCCCCGGAGCGCGAGACCCGGGTGCTGGACATGGTGGCCCAGATGGACGAGGAGGGGTTCGGCGGCTGCACCCTGACCGGCGAGTGCGCCACGGCCTGCCCGAAGGGCATCCCGCTGCCCTCGATCGCGGCGATGAACAAGGAGTGGCTGCGGGCGACGCGTAAAGTCCGCCGCTGACACGGGAGTCGATCCCGTACGGCTTCGATCACGTCCGGAGCCGTACGGGGTCGACGAGGTCAACTGCCCAGCGCCCGCACCAGATACGGGGCCGTACGGCTCTCCGCCGCCCGCGCCACCTCCCGAGGCGTACCGGTCGCCACGATCCGGCCGCCCCGGTCGCCGCCCCCGGGCCCCAGGTCGATGACATGGTCCGCGCCCGCCACCACGGCCATGTCGTGCTCCACGACCACCACCGTGTTGTGCCCGTCGACGAGCCCGTGCAACTGCCGCATCAGCACCTCCACATCGGCCGGATGCAGACCGGTTGTTGGCTCGTCCAGTAGATACAGGGTGTGCCCGCGCCGGGTGCGCTGGAGCTCCGAGGCGAGCTTGATGCGCTGCGCCTCGCCGCCGGACAGCTCGGTGGCGGGCTGCCCGAGCCGCAGATAGCCGAGCCCCACGTCCAGGAGGGTGGTCAGGGCGCGCTCGGCGGCCGGGGTCCCGGCAAAGAAGGAGGCGGCCGACTCCACGGTCAGGTCCAGGACCTGAGCGATCGTCAGCCCGTTGAGGGTGACGTCCAGGGTCTCCGGGTTGTAGCGCGCGCCGTGACAGTCCGGGCAGGGCGCGTACGTACTCGGCAGGAAGAGCAGCTCCACCGAGACGAACCCCTCGCCCTGGCACGTCTCGCACCGCCCGCCGCTCACGTTGAACGAGAACCGCCCCGCCGTGTAGCCCCGCTCCCGCGCCGTCTCCGTCCGCGCGAAGTGCTTCCGTACGGTGTCGAACAGCCCGGTGTACGTGGCCAGGTTGGACCGGGGCGTCCGCCCGATCGGCTTCTGGTCGACCTGGACGAGCCGGTCCACCGCCTCCACTCCGGTCACGGAGGCGCAGTACTGCTCGGCCACCCCGCCCTCCTCGCCCGCCTGCCGGTCGGCCAGCACCCCGGCGAGCACCTGGCCTACCAGGGTCGACTTCCCGGACCCCGACACCCCGGTCACCGCCGTGAACACCCCGAGCGGGAAGGCCGCGTCGACCCCGCGCACATTGTGCCGCTCGACCCCGGAGAGCCGGATCCACCCGGAAGGGGTGCGCGGCTCGCGTACCGGCGTGGGGCTCTGGTCGAACAGGAACCGCCGCGTCGCCGACTCCGGCACCTCGGCCAGCCCCTCCGGCGGCCCGCTGTGCAGCACCCGCCCCCCGTGCTCCCCGGCCAGCGGCCCCACGTCCACCAGCCAGTCCGCCCGCCGCACCACATCCATCTGGTGCTCCACCACGAACACCGAGTTCCCGGCCTCCTTGAGTCGGCCGAGCACCGCGAGAAGGGACTCCGTATCGGCGGGGTGCAGTCCGGCCGACGGCTCGTCCAGTACGTAGACCACCCCGAAGAGCCCCGAACGCAGCTGGGTCGCCAGCCGTAGCCGCTGCAACTCGCCCGAGGAGAGCGTCGGGGCCGTACGGTCCAGGCTCAGATAGCCGAGCCCCAGCTCGGTCACCGTACCGATCCGGGCCAGCAGATCACCGGTCAGCACCCGGGCCGTCTCCTCACCGCCCACCCCCGCGCCGGAGAGCACTTCGGCCAGACCGGAGAGCGGCAGGGCCGCCAGCTCGGCGATGGTCCGCCCGGCGAAGGTCACCGCCATCGCCTCCGGCCGCAGCCTGCTCCCGTCGCAGACCGGGCACGGCACACTCGTCAGAAAGCGCTCGGCCTTCGCCCGCAGTGTGCGGCTCTTGGTGTCGGCGAAGGTGTGCAGCACATAGCGCCGGGCGCTCATGTACGTTCCCTGGTAAGGGCGTTGGATGCGGCCCGCGTCCCGTACCGGATGCACCGTCACCACCGGCTGCTCGTCGGTGAAGAGAATCCACTCCCGGTCCTTCGCCGCCAGTTCGCGCCAGGGCCGGTCGACGTCGTACCCGAGCACGTCCAGCACATCCCGCAGGTTCTTCCCCTGCCAGGCCCCCGGCCAGGCGGCGATCGCCCCCTCCCGGATGGACAGCGAGGGATCCGGTACGAGCAGATCCTCGTCCGTCCGGTGGATGCGCCCGAGACCGTGACACTCGGGGCAGGCCCCGGCGGCCGTATTGGGGGAGAACGCGTCGGAGTCCAGCGGCTCGGCGCCTGCCGGATAGTCCCCGGCCCGGGAGTACAGCATCCGCAGCGAGTTGGAGAGCGTGGTCACCGTCCCCACGGACGACCGCGCCCCGGGCGCGGAACGCCGCTGCTCCAGCGAGACGGCGGGCGGCAGCCCGGTGATCTCCCCGACGGCGGGTGCGCCCACCTGGTGGATGAGGCGGCGCGCGTAGGGGGCGACCGACTCGAAGTAGCGGCGCTGCGCCTCGGCGTAGATCGTGCCGAACGCCAGCGAGGACTTGCCGGAACCGGAGACCCCGGTGAAGACCGTGAGCGTGTCGCGCGGGATGTCGACGTTCACGTCCTGAAGGTTGTGCTCGCGCGCGCCGCGCACCCGGACGTACGGATCGTGGGGGGAGTGCATGGGGCTCGGCTCCGTACAGGTGGGGGCGGTGTCGGGACGGACAAACAGTTCGATTCTAGGCGCGGACGGGTGGGCAGGCCGGGCGGGGCATGGCCGGGGGGTGCTGGCCGTACGTCGTCGGCTCACCCGTCCAGGCCGGCTTGAAACGCTGCGTTGCCCTCGGCATCAATGATCACGGCCCAGCAAGTTCGTTCCGTCGGATCCCGGTTCTCCTTCAGTCCGTTCCCATCGCTGCGGTGCGGGTGGCGCGGGCCCAGATGGACTGCTGACGGAGTCCGAATCCCATGCGGTTCCAGTGGAAGAGGATGTGCCGCACGAGTATGGCGCGTGTGCCTGCGCTGAGTTCGCCTGCTGCAGCCGCATTCGCCAGAACGCGGCCGTGCTGTTCGAGCGCTTCGATCCACGTACGGACGGGGGTGAGGGACCCGGAATCGAGAAGAGGGCGGGCATCGATGAGCAGAAGGCGCCTCATCGGCGACGTCATGGTGCTGACCTGTTGCGGCGTGACGTCGTCAGCGAGCGGGCGCCGCTCTTCGACGCGGCCCCACACGTCGCCCTGCTCGCCCAGTTCCAAGCGGGCTGCCCGCATGAGGAGCGTCATGGCCAGGATCGATGTCTCCTTCGCCCCCAGCACGTCCGAGGGGTTCTCCTCGGCGACGCGGGCATGGCCGAGTACACCTTCGCTGTCGGAGTGGAACAGGGCGTGCGCGAGTGGCAGTCCGGCTGGGCCGCCGAAGGCGATCGTCTCCGGTTCGTAGAGGGCGGGGCGCCAGTCGGCGGTCACACCCCAGGACACGGAGCTGTCGAGCGCTGCCGCGACGTGGTCAGCCATGTCCTGCGCGCTCGCTCCCGGGGCGGGGTGGCAGCGCAGCCGCCAGTGAGGTGCCTTTCGTACGAACCACCACCGCCCAACGGGCCAGGTACGCAGAGCGGGCGCGAGGCAGGCGCTGAAGGCGTGCTGAGCCCGCTCGTAGTCCACGAACCGGATATTGACCTGCTGCCAGCCGATCGGGGCCGTGTCCAGAGTGGCACGGCCGGCGGCCGCGTAGAGCTCGACGGCCTCGGCGAGCTGCGTGGCGGGGACACCCGCTGCCCGCGCGGCGTCTTCGACGGGCGCTCCGCCGAAGACGCCATGGACGGCATGCTCCATACGGGCCGGGTCGTAGTCGGTCATGTCAGGAGGAGGCAGGCGTCCCACTGCCCCTTGGGTGTCGCGGCGCCCTCGGCGTCCTGGAATGCGAGCGCGGCGCCCGCCCGGCCGACGAGGAAGCCCTCGTCCTCGGGGACCGCGGCCAGTATGAAGCGCTGGGTGAGCGATTCGAATCCGAGGTCGTACTCGCCGGGCCGGTTCGCGTCGGCCGCGACGCGCTGCACCGTTCGCAGGAGTCCGCCGACGCCGTGGCACAGCCCGCGGTCGGCCAGCATGTCGAGTCGGCGGGCGTCGGTGAGGCAGCAGGCGAGGGAGCGTTCGGCCATCCGTTTGCGGTCAGGGTCCTCCACGACGATGGCGGCGAGCTGTTGCGCGCGTACGAGGCCGGGTGTGCCGTAGCACCAGCTCGGCGCGGCGGGGAGGGCCGGTGCGGCGCCGCGGTGGCTGATCCAGCGCGGCCAGCGCAGCCCGTGGGCGTCGCTCTGCCGGATCTGGTCCAGCCACCGGCAGATACGGCGGATCGCCTGCTCCTGGCCGTCCGCGTGGACGCCTGCGCGCAGGGACAGGGAGAGCAGGGTGAGCGGGCCGGTGATGCCGTGGGCGAGCCCGGCGTTCGCGTGGCCGCCCGGGGTGGCGTTCTGGTCGGCGGCCGGGGAGTGGTCCACCCACCAGCCGGGCAGGGTCCGCCCGTCGCGCCCGGTGAGCGGTTCGGCGAGCCGGACCAGGTACTCCAGGATCCCGTGCAGCTCCGGGCTCCGGGGGCTACGGCGCAGGAGCAGGGCGCCGATCCCGGTCAGGCCGCGCAGCAGGTCGTACTCGGAGAACGCGGTGCGGTGCCCGGCTTCGATCCGGTCGTGGGCGGCGGCGAGCCGTGCGCGGGTGTGCGCGGCCACGACGCCGTCGAGGGTGTGCCGTGCGCCGGCGTAGCGGTCGGTCCCGTCGGCGGCCAGGTGCAGGGCGAAGGCCATGGCGGGGGCGCCGAGGAAGAGACCGGCGTTCTTCCCGTCGATGAGTGGGCCGGTGGCGGCGAGAACACGGCGTGCCTCCGTCCAGTCGCCTGGGCCGCGCCGGGCGCGTTCGATGTGCAGGAGCGCGGTGCTGAGGGGGCCGTGCGCGAGGGACTGGTGTGTGGACAGTGAGGTGTCGGGGGTGGACGGAGCAGTCGTCACCGTGCGGTTCCTTCGGGGCGGAGGGTCCAGGACAGGGCCGCGGCACGGGCCATGCGTCGGCACAGGGCTTCGGCATCGGAGTCGATCCCGGCGACGCGATTGTGGTGCATGTGCAGGAGGGACGGCAGCACGGCTTCCGGTGCGGGCCCCGGCCTGCGGAGCGCGGCGCGGTAGGAGGCGAGGGCCGCGCGGCGGGTCTGCCAGGCGTCGCGGACGGCCTCTCCGCCGCGGAAGTCGCGGAGGGCTGGGGCCGGGTTGTCGTTCTCGGTGAGCCGCAGGACGAGAGCCTGGGTGGACCGGGGCGCCACGGCGCCGTCCGCGCGGACGAGGTGCTTGGTCAGCCAGGAGCGCGCGGCGGCCGGAGAGCCGAGGAAGCCGGTGGCGATGTCCACGTACGAGGCCGCCGTGACAGCCGGGCGCAGATCCGTGGGGAGGGCGAGGCGCATCTGCGTGAACGCTGCCGTGGAGTCGGCGGCGAAGTAGAGCTCGGCGGCGTCCAGGGCGGGACGATTGCCGTAGCGGCCGGACTCGGGCGTGTAGGTGTCCCACTGCAGGCGCTGGACCAGGCCATCGTCTCGCAACGCGTCCGCCCATCGGGCCACTTCGAAGGCCACGTCCCCGAAGTCGGCCATGCGAGGAGGGCTCAGGCGGATGCGGAGGTGAGGGTCTGGGTCGGCGTACCGTACGAACCACGCCCGTGGGTCGGACAGATCCTCGATCAGCTCCGTGGAGTAGTCACCGGAGGTGAAGGATCCCCGGAACAGGACCGTCAGGTCGTTCAGAAGACGGGGCAGGTGGTCAAGGAGTACGTCGTCGGCACGGTTGGTGCTCCCGTACAGCTTCAGATACGCGGTGTCGGCCATGCCGGGGGTCTGGCCGTCGTCGCGCCCGGCGACCGCGTTCCGGCTCGGGGCGGGGGCGGGAGGCCGGTCGGCCGCGAAGGACATGGACACCTGGTGGGCGCGGCCGATCCACCCGTAGGCGCTCTCCTCCGGAGCCTCGTACACCGACAGGGCGCGGTGCCGGTCCAGTTCCGCCCGCAGCAGGTCGCGGTCGCCGGTCCGGCCGAGATCGAGCCGCAGCTGATGGTCCTCGGAGCCGACGGACACCGTACGCGGGACGTTGTAGCGGGTACGCCAGTCGGCGAACTGCTCTGTCCACCTGTCGGTGCCGGGGAGGTCGTGGGCGCGTAGGCGCCAGCAGGCCGTGGACAGGATGGTGCGGCCGTGACGGACCTGCGGGAGGAAGGGGAGTCGGCCTGCGGCTCCCCAGGCGAAGGGCATGAGGACAGCGGCGTGGGAGCGGTGGATCTCGGTGAGGAACCGGGCCAGGGGGTGCGTGGCGGAGCCCAGCTCCACCGCGTTCATCACCGAGGGCTCCAGGCACCTTCCGGTCGAGAGGGAGACGAGGCAGAGGCGTTCGGCGTCGGCGACGACGCCCAGGTCGTCCAGGTCGAGGGTGGCGTCCGGGTTGTGCTCTCCGACGGCCACGGCGTCGAGGGCGGCCAGGGAGGTTCGGCCGACGTTGGCGGTCCGGCGGCGCAGCGGGGGAGAGGACACCTGCACACGCGCAGCGCCTTCGGTGAGGGTGGGAAGAGCCCGGTACTGGGCCGTCATCCTGTTCTGGTCGGAGAGGTCCAGCATCGGCAGGAAGCGGCCGGCGAGGGTGCCGGCGGAGAGGGACAGGCCGACGGTCGAGATGGCGAAGCGCCCGTCCGTCAGTGCGCGAGCGGACTGTGCGAGGACGGTGAAGCACAGATCGACATGGGCGGGGACAGCCGTTGGCCGACCCACGGTGAGCGCCTCGATGTCCTCCTCGGTGAGGACGATCTCGCGCCGGCCGGTGAGCGCGGCGTCCTGTGCCAGGGCGAGCAGGTGCTCGTCGCGGGGCGTGGTGGCGAGTACGGGCCGAGGCAGTACGGTGCCGCGGTAACCGACGGGGAAGCCCAAGCCGGTGTCGGGATCGGTGAGGTCGCGGACGGGGACAACGGTGCCCATGCTGTAGCGCTCCAGGAACCGCGCCCGGTAGTCCCGCCAGGCGGCAGAACCGCGGGGGAAAGGAGTGATCCTGGCCATCACGCTCAGGGCGCGCTCCGCCTCGTGGGCCACGGCCTCGGGCAGGATGATGTCGCCGTCCGGCCGGACGGCGACCATGAGGCTCCGCGCGGTGGTGCCGCTGAGCGCGGTCATCGCCTCGGCGGCGTGGGCGCGCAGGGCCGGCTGTTCGTCGGGGTGAGCACGGTCGTGACGGTGCAGGAGGCGGTGCACGGTACGGAGCCGGGCGGCGGTCGGTACGTCCGCACCGCTCTCGTCGAGCCGGGTGATCAGGTGACCGAGAGCATCGGGGACGGTCATCGGCACCTGGAGTTCGGTCAGCAGCACGCGATGCGCGACGAGCCTGTGCACCATCTGCCCGATGGCGCCCTTGGTGGCTTCCGGGTACTCGATGCTGAGCCTGGCCACCAGGACGTGGACCGGGATCGGTGCGCGAGCCAGCCGCAAGGCCACCTCGGAGGCGCGGGTGTGCCGCAGGCTCGTGTCGGTCGGCCCGTCCTCGCCCGGCTGGTTCATCACGGTGATGCGGGAGCCGCGTACGACGCGCGTGGGGTCGGCGACGACCGTGAGGTGCCACAGGATGGAGGGATCGGCCTCCAGGGCGGAGGTGATGGCGTGGAGCCAGGAGGCATCGGCGCGCACGGTGGCGCGGGTCAGCGGCCCCCAGTGGACCTGGGCCTCCCGTCCGATGCGGGCCGTGGTCGGGCCGGCGAACAGCCCGAAGGGCGTGGCGCGGTAGCGCATTCTCAGCAGGTAGCGGGCCAGGGACCGGCTGATGCGGCGGACGCGCGAGGGCTTGGCAGCCTGCCCGGTCAGCAGTTCCTGGACGGCGTACGCCAGTGAGGGTGAGGCATGGCTGATGGCCTCGGCGAGGGAGGCGTCCGCCCATATCTTTTTGATCCACGTGCGGGCCTGCTCGATGCCGGCCTCGTCCCCGGGCCACTCGGGTACGGGGGTGGCGAGCGGCATGACCGACGCCCTGACCAGGCTCGCGTCGATGTGACGGTACATCGGTACTCCTTCGGATCGCAGCGCCCGGGGGCGGACGGTGCGGCCACCTCCCGCCCCCGGCCCCGTCAACTACGGGGAGGTACTCAGCCGCCGATGCACGTGCTGTTCGAGCAGGCCGAGTTGCAGGTGGATGTGCAGCCGTCGCTGGTGTCGTTCAGCAGCGCGCCGAGTACGGGCGCCGAGGAGACGGTCTCGATCGCGAGATCGAAGTCGCCGCCGTCGGCCGCGTGGAAGTCCGTGGCCGCCTTCATCGTGGTGCTGTTCTGCTGTGCCATCTCGCCCTTTCCAGAGAGGTTGTAGGGATGTGCTGTGCAACCTGGCCCGTCGTCGTTGTGGTGCTACGGCCAGGTGATCGTGACCCGTGTGTGCCGACGCTCGATGCGGCGGCCGGTGGCGGGAAGCCGGTCGTCCGGCGTGCCCGACGGGTGGACCTCGATGCGTGCTCGGTGGCTGCGGTGGTCGCGGTCCCAGGTGCGGACCTCCTCGACCAGGCGCGCGGCGACCTGTTCGCCGCGCGGCCCGTGGGCGATGGCGCCCAGCTCGAATCGGTCGTCCTGGTCGGTGGCCCGTACGGTCCGGTAGGCAAAGGAGTCCCCGTCGACGAGCGTGGGGATGCCCATGGGGGAGGCCGAAGCGACCAGGCCCCGCTTGCGGGCGCCGAGGTCGGCGGCCATCAGCGGCAGGTTGTCGAGCGCGGTGGTCAGCCACAGATCGAGATGTTCGCTGGACTCGGAGCCGCCGAGCGTCACCCCGGACCAGACCTTGGCCTGCGGAAGGGTCAGGGCCTCGGCGAGTGCGACCGTGTCCGGCTCCGGGTGGCCGTCCAGGCGCAGTCCGACCTGTTCGTTCTTCCCGTCATGCAGGACGGCGAGTTGTACGCGGTTCTCGCCGAGGCCCTGCATCGGCACGAAGCCGCACAGTTCGAATCCGCTGCTCACCAGCTTGTCACCCTCGCGGACGAAGGCCACGGTACGCGTCATGGCTCGCATCCGCAGCGGCACGACGAGGCGTCCGCCGTCCTTGAGCTGGTCGAGCCAGGCCGGTGGGATGTCGGCGGCCTGTACGGTGACGATGATCCGGTCGAACGGGCCGTGCCCGGGAGCTCCGTTCTCGGCGTCGTCCGTGAGCACCGTGACGTTCTGGTAGCCGGTCGTCTTCAGGAAACGGAGGGCTCGGTCCGTGACATCGGGGTCGATGTCCATCGTCACCACGTGGCCGCTCTCCCCGACGACCTCGGCGAGGTTGGCGGCGTTGACGCCGCCCGACCCGATCTCCAGTACGGTCATGCCGACTGCCAGTTCGGCCTGCTCCATCTGCATGGCCTGGATGCGGGGCGCGGACACAGAGCTGATGTGCACTCCATGCTCGTCCGTCTTGGTGATCGTCGGCTTCTCGGGCTCGTACGTGCTGCTCATGTCCGCCTCGGGGGCGGCCAGGTGCCGGCGTACGGTGCGGAATGCAGCCACCACCTGGGCACTGCGGGCCGCCCCGACCTCGACGAGGTTCCGCGCGAGCGTGTCGCGCAACTGCTGCTCGTCCGGACTCTCCTCGGTGTCTGTGGTGTTCGTGGTCTCCGGGACGTTGTCCACGCGGTTCTCCTTCTCGGATGGTGCAGGGGCTGCGAGGGCTCGCATCAGGTACGAGGCGGCGGCCCCGCGCCGGGGTGGTATCCGCTCAACGGCAAGGCCCGTTGCGTCCGGGCCGTCGAGCGGCTGTCAGGAAGCGGTGACGAGGCCGGACAGTTCAACAGGGTTGACGCCTCAACTCCTGCGGCTCGGCGGAGACACGGGCCCACGTGGTGTGGTTCGTGTTGCTGGTGCCCCAGGCGGTCGACAGCTTCTCGACGAGTTGAAGCCCTCTGCCTTCCGTCGACTTCTCCCCGACGCTCTTGAGCCTGGCCGGCTCCGAGCTGCTGTCGGTGACCTCGATCAGCAGTTGGCCGGCGCTGCGCTCGATGCGCAGACTCACTGCCTGCGGGGTGTCGGCTCCACATCCGTGCTGGACGGCATTCGTCATCAACTCCGACACGATGAGGACCGTGTCGGCCACAACCTCCGGGGCGATGCCGCCCCAGCGATCCATGGCGCCGGCCGCGATCCGGCGTGACATTCCGATGAACGACGGTGCGCTGGGCAAGAACACCTCGACGGCGTTCCACAGGGGTCCCGCCTGCGACGGCGAAGGTTCGGGAGGCCGGGGGAAATGCTCATGTGCCATAGGGGCTCCTCAGGCGTACAAGGCGACGGCAGTGGTCGTCGTGAGCAGGGATGGGCAGGAATTCGTGCCGGGCGCGGCGGCGCTCGTGGGCTCACACGCCAGAGCCGTCAGGTGCCGCGGTCGGCGAGCGGTGTGTGTTCTCGGGAGGCCCGAGGAGGGCAAGAGTTGCCCCCGCGGACCAGGGGCGGCAACCGTGACGGTTCACGTATACGTGACGGGCTTGCGTGACGCTTGACGCATTTCCCGGGCCGTCGTCCATGGAGCCGCGTCTTCTTGACACGGAGCGGACAGCATGTAACTACGCTGGTCGGCGAGTTCGAAGGGAATTGACTTCATGCGACGTGGTCCTGGACCTCATGGTCCGTCCTGCGCAAAGCGGTTACGTGAAAATGGTGCCGAACGCGGACACACAACCGACGAGATCGCCCGCACGATCCAGGCGCATTGCTCGGTCTCCCCTCTGCGCGCCCACCGTCTTGCCAGGGGCCTCACCCTGGCCGAGGCAGCGGACCAGATCCGCGAGCTTGTCTCTGGTGTGGACAGGGCCCCTCGGGTCACCGTGGAGCAGCTGAGGCTCTGGGAAACGGGACGGCACCAACCGATTCGCTCCACTGTGCTCGTGCTCGCCGCCTTCTACGGCTGCTCGCCGCATGATGCGGGTCTGGACGACACCGAGGCGGTCGCCGCAGTCGCCTTCCGGTCACAGGCCCGGCAGGGGCACCGTGCCGAGGTCACCTCCGCGTACTCCATCGGCGAGCGGATCCCGACGGCCGCCGAGCACCTTTCGTACAGGGTCGACGCCGCGCGTCGCGCGGTCGACCGCACCCTTGCCTCCGCGACGGTCACCTCCAGCCAGTTGGACCACATCGACGAGACGGTCCTCTGGGCCAGCCAGGAGTACATCTCCACCCCGCCGGCCCTGATGCTCACCCGCCTTCTGGACCTCCTTGCGGAGGTCGAGGGGCTGGCCGCATACCGACAGCCCGCCGCTGTACAGGTTCGGCTCTCGGAGCTGACGGCGATGCTTTCCACTCTGACTGCCGACGCACTCATGAAGCTTGGCGACCTCACGCGGTCGCGATCCTGGTACGCCACAGCGCGTTCTGCTGCGGACGACAGCGGAAATTCGGAGCTTCGAGCTCGCGTCAGGGCTCAGGCGGCGATGCTGCCCTTCTACTACGGTCCGATCGCCAACGCGGTGAATCTGTGCCGGGAGGCCAGGGCGATCAGCAGAGCACGGTCCAGCGCCACGCACGCCTTCGCGGCAGCAGCAGAGGCTCGGGCCCTGGCCAAACTCGGCGCCGCGGCCGAGGCCGAAGCCGCGTTGCGCTACGCGACGAAGGTCTTCGAACAGTTCGGTGGAGACTCGGCGGACGACGCCTTCGCCTTTCCGGAGCGCCGCCACCTTCTCTACAGGAGCGGGACGCTGACCGCCCTGGGACACACGCGCGAAGCACGCCAGGTCCAGGAGCAGGCGCTCGTCCTCTACCACGACAAGACGGGAATCGACCCCGCCCTCCTCCGGCTTGAAGCGGCCATCTGCTACGCGCGGGACCGAAGCCCCGACGAAGCGTGCCAGCTGGCCAGCGCCACCTTCCTGCGGATGGACCCGGCCCACCGCACACCCATCGTGGAGGAACGAGCCCGCGAGGTCGTAGAGGTCCTTCCGTGGGCGATACGGACAAGCCGAGCGGCGCGAGAGCTTCTTGAAATCATCGATCTTCCGCCAGACCGGATGTGACAGGACGGGCCCTTGTCGGTAAGCCTGTGCGACATGACAATCACGCCGGCCCCCGGTGGGTTCGACGAGTTCGAGATGTTCCAGGTACTGGCACGGGCCTGCACGAAGGCCGGCCTGGACAGCCGTGATGCGCGTCTCCTGCGCGGTCACACCAACGCGGTTCTTCTCCTGGAGAAGGAGCAGGTGGTGGCCAAGATCGCGCGGAAGGGAACGAACGTGGAGAGCGTCGTGCGCACAGTCACTTTCGTACGATGGCTCATCGAGGCAGGCTTCCCCACCGTCACCCTTCACCCTTGCGATCAGCCGCAGATCGTCGACGGGCACGCGGTCACCTTCTGGACCTACCTGCCGCAGCCAGGGCACCCGGTGGCGGCCGGGCAACTGGCCGGGCCCCTCAAGGCGCTCCATTCGCTGCCTCCGCCCCCGATCGTGCTAGCCGAGCATGACAACATCCGGGCGATCCGTCGCTCCCTGAAGGCGACCACATGCCTTCCGGCTGCGGCGATCCGATACATGGAGGATGAGGCGAACCGCCTCGAAGAGGAACTGTTCGACGTCCAGTTCACGCTTTCCCCCGGCCTGATCCAGGGCGACCCACAGCACCGAAACGCGCTGCACACCCCCGACGGATCTGCGGTGCTGTGTGACTGGGACACGATCGCCCAAGGGCAGCCGGAGTGGGACCTTGCCACCGTCGAGGTCCACTGCCGACGCTTCGGCTACGGCCAGGCCCACTACCGAGCCTTCGTGGACAACTACGGGTGGGACGTCACGAAATGCTCCAGCTATTCCGTGCTACGAGATATCCGGGAACTACGCATGATCACAACCAATGCCCGGAAGGTTCGTCATGCCCCTGATTCCCTGAGTGAGATCCAGAGACGAGTCGACGCCCTCATGAGGCGGGACGGACAGCAGCTCTGGAACATCCTTTAGCGCTGTAACCGGAAGCGTTGCAGCGGCCGTACGCAGAAGTCAGAGCCCTGAATCCCGGCGAACCTGTGTGATCAGCCGGGACGCTGCGAGAACGCACATATCCGGCGTGAGCAGCGCGGTCTGGCTGTACTCGCGCCAGGTGCGCAGATGGTCATTGCTGCGGGGCTGACGTTCGCCGAACATGTCCAGCATCCGCATCTGTAGTTGTTCGAGACGCTGGGTGAGCCAGTCCCGCCGGACCAGGAGTGTGTTGATCGTTCCCGTGGGTCTGGTGCCTTGCAGTGCCCTTGCGACCAGGTCGCCTTCGCGGGTATGCCGTTGCCGTTGTCGGGGTCGCGGTGTGAACCGGCTCCGTTCATGAGCCTGGTGCAGGGCAAGGCCAAGCCGGCAGGGGCTTCCACGGAGCAGTCGTGACTGCTGCTGTTCCACGAGTACTTCGGGGAGGCGGGATAGGCACTGAGGGGAGACCCGTTGTCACAGCCTGTCGTGTCGGGCCAGGTAGACGACGTGCCTGGTTGGGCGTTTTGGTATCCAGCGCCCTCATGAGGCTCCGAGACCTCAGGAACTCCATGACCTGTTCACCCAGCCTGGCAGGTAGCCGTCAATAGCTGACGCGATCGGCAGCGCCACATGACGCCGGGGGTGTAGCGGTCGTGGGCGATGTCCTCAGCGACTCGCTGTCGCTCCCGCAGCCGCTCCAGGCCGAGAGCACGCTGCTGGAAGAAGAACCACTGACGCCCTTCGTCGCCCGGTTCCAACAAGCGCTCAAGCAGGTGGCCACCGTCCATCAGGTCGATGCCGATGTCCGCAACACCAGGCAATTCGCGCTTCCACTTGGCTGCCTCTTCGTTCCAGCGCTGTCCAGCACCCCGTACTGGCTTGCCCTTGACCTGGTGCGCCGGGTCAGGTGGTTCAACGGGGACCCAGAACGTCAGCCGGACGACATTTCGTACTTGCCCCCTGCTCGGGCGGCCACTGTCGAGGAGTGTCGGAACGCCCCGGCCGCTCGCCTGTACGTCGCTACGACCACCGGGTCCCGCCCCTTCAGCGTTCCGACGTTCCGCCGAGGGCGCCCGAAGTCTGGGGGCCTCTATGTTCTTCGTCAAGGGTCTGGGCAGCCTGTGTCCGGGGTTCGGTCTTCTCTGTGGGGTGTGGGACTGTCTGGTTGTGCCAGAGACGACGAGTGGGTTGGAGGCGGCCTTGCTCAGGGCGTCGTCTCCTTCGTGGGTGCAGCGTGTTCGGGCCGGGCGCGATCTTGCTTCGATCGCTGGTGTTCCTGAAGCTGCGGAAGCGCTGGTGGGGTTGTTGCTGGACGTCGAGGACACGGCGGTGGCTCGGGGGACGGCAGAGGCCCTGGCCAGGGTGGGGACAGTGACCGCCGTAAGGCTCATTGCTCTTGCGGTTGCCGAGGGTGACGACAACCAGGCTGACTGGCTGCAGACCGGCGTGCATGACGCGCTCGTGGGACCGGACGGTGTGCCGGATGTTGCGGCGGCCTGCGCGAGACTTGCCCGGGACCGGGAAGAAGTTGTCCGGCGGGCTGCCGCGGATATCTCGGCGTGGACAGAGGGCGCAACGCGCTGACCTGAGTCGTTTTGCCTGGGGGCATGGTTCATGCCTCCGTCGCCAGGGGAGGCGGGGTTCGTAGAAGGTTCCGTCTCGGAGCATGGCGAACAGGACGCTGATGCGCAGGGTGTGGGGCAGGGCCCGGGCGGCGTCCGCGATCACCGCCGCGTCCTTGGCGTCGGCCTTCGCCTCACTGGGGTAGAGGTCGGCGATCCGTCGCATCGCGAGTCCTGGCAGGCAGGCGACCTTGCATCCGGTGTCCCGGGCGACGGCCAGGGGCAGGGCACCGATCGAGGCGGGCTGGTCCACGATCACCAGAACGGTGCCGAACTTCGCGGCCGACTTCTCGAACACGACCCGAAGCTTCGGCTCGCTGTTGGGCAGCTGCTTTTGGCGTCGTGCGCGCGCATCCACGTTATGCAGACCTGCCGCCCGCGAACCGCCCGGCATTGCGCCGGGCCGGGCGGTGGCCGGACCTCTCATCAGTTTCTCCGACGACACCTCCCGGGCGCGGTGACCCCCCAGGTCATGCCTTCGACAGGGGGCACAGTCATGCCGGGCCCGGAGGCCAGCGGCCCTATTGCAGGACTGCGAAAAATGTAACGGGGGGCGGAAGGCGCCGGGCCTTCCTAGGCTGGGCGGGTGAACAAAGACGCCCGGCCGCTGGCCGTATTCGATCTCGACGGCACGCTCGCCGACACCGCCCACCGGCAGCACTTCCTGGAAGGGGCCAAGCGCGACTGGTCCGGCTTCTTCGCGGCGGCCCCCGACGATCCGCCGCTGGCCGAGGGGGTAGGGCTGGTGCTCAGCAGCGCCGAGGAGTGCGAGGTCGTCTATCTGACCGGGCGGCCCGAGCGCTGCCGCCGGGACACCGTGGAGTGGTTGAGCCGTCAGGGGCTGCCCGAGGGACAGCTGTTCATGCGGCGCAACGACGACCGGCGTCCGGCCCGCCGGACGAAGCTCGACATCCTCCGGCGGCTCGGCCGGTCGCGTCAGGTGCGCATGCTCGTCGACGACGACGAACTGGTCTGCGATGCGGCAGAAGTGGCTGGATTCACCGTGGTACGGGCCCGCTGGGCCGACCCCTCGGAGGCGCTGAAGGAGGCGCAGGAGCGGGACGGGCGTACCTGATCAGGTGTTTTCGTCGAGGCGGAAGCCCACCTTCAGGCCGACTTGATAGTGCGCGATTCGGCCATCCTCGATATGACCGCGAACTTGGTTAATCTCGAACCAGTCGAGATTGTGCAACGTTTCTGCGGCTCTTGCGACGCCGTTCCGGATCGCCGCGTCGATACCCTCGTTGGAGGTTCCTACGATTTCGGTGACCCGATAGGTGTGGTTCGGCATGGTATGTCTCCTCTCTGGTGACCACGTTGCCTCAATCCCCGGTGGAGCGCGAGGGGGCGAGTGGGATGAATCGGGACGAGGGCACGCCTTGACCTACTGAATGGTCCATACCAAAATTCAGCCAAACACCCGTGCGAGCGTCGCCCGCAATCCCCCCACACCGGGTCCAGATTTCGTCGTGCCGTTTCGCAGAAGGTGACCACGTGAAGAACCGCATACTCGCCGGAGCCATCGCGCTCGTTTCGTCCGTCACGCTCAGCGGATGTGGCTACTTCTCCGGTGGGGGTGGCGGTGACCGCACCGTGACGGTCTGGCTGATGAAGGACAGCGTCTCGTCGAGCTTCCTGGAGAAGTTCACCGAGGCGTACGAGAAGGACAATCCCTCGATCACGCTGGATTTCAGGATTCAGGAGTGGAGCGGCATCGGCCCCAAGGTCCTGTCCGCCCTGGAGAGCGACGACGCCCCCGATGTGATCGAGGTCGGCAACACGCAGGTGGCGCAGTACGCGGAGAGCGGCGGCCTGCGTGACCTGACCCTCGAATCCATGCGGGACCTGGGCAGCGAGGACTGGCTGCCCGGCCTCGCCCAGCCCGGCCAGATCAGCGGTGTGCAGTACGGGATCCCCTGGTACGCGGCCAACCGCGTGGTGATCTACAACAAGGAGATCTTCAAGAGCGCGGGTATCGACGACATCCCGAAGACCCGCGCCGAATGGATCGAGGACACCGAGAAGCTCAACACCCAGGGCAACCAGGGTATTTATCTGGCCGGTCAGAACTGGTACGTGCTGGCCGGATTCATCTGGGACGAGGGCGGCGAACTCGCCGAAGGCGGCGGCGGTGACTGGCGGGGCACGCTGGACACCCCCGAGGCGCTCGCCGGGATGAACTTCTACAAGGAACTCCAGGCGCTCGGCGACGGGCCCATGGACTCCGACGAGGAGAAGCCCCCGCAGAACGACGTATTCGCCGAGGGGGACGTCGCCCAGATCATCTCGCTGCCCGGCAGCGCGGCGCTCATCGAGCAGAAGAACCCCGAACTCAAGGGAAAGCTGGGCTACTTCCCGATTCCCGGCAAGACGGCCAAGGCCCCCGGCTCCGTCTTCACCGGCGGCTCGGACCTCATCGTGCCGAAGAAGGCCGACCAGCGCAGCGCCGGTATCGCCGTCGTCAAGGCGCTGGCGAGCGAGAAGTGGCAGACCGAGCTCGCCCGCTCCATGAGCTACGTCCCCAACAAGCCCAGCCTCGCCCACGTCGTCGAGGGCGAGGAGGGCACCGCCGCGATGGCCGAGGGCGCGAGCCAGGGCCGCGCCACGCCCAACTCCGCCCAGTGGGCCAAGGTCGAGGCGGAGAACCCGATCAAGCCGTACATGACGGCGGTCCTCCAGGGCGGCAGCCCGGCCCGCGAGGCGAAGAAGGCGTCGGAGCGCATCACGGCGATGCTCTCCGGCAGCTGATCCGGCAGCCGGTCCGGCAGGCGGTTCGGAGCTGATCCGTAGCTGATCCGGAGATCGTCTCCCGTCGGTGCGGAGCTGATCCTGTGGCTGGTGCGGCAGCGGAACCGGCAGCGGATCCGGTGGCCGGTGCGGCAGCTGATCCCTGTGGGGCCTCGTCCCTGGGGATTCAGCCGTCGCACATCCGCGTGCTCCACAGCGGTCACCTCGAATCCAGCCGGTGACGGAAGAAGTAAGGGGCCGGGCCGTCGCACCCCGCGACGGACCGGCAGCCGCCTTCGCCGATCCGTCATCGGAGACCGCCATGACCGTGCTGCCCACCGCCCCGCCCGCCTCGCTCCCCGCCACTCCGCTCCCGCCCACCACGCTCCCCGCCGCCCCGCCCCCGTCCGCCGCCGGATCCCCCGAGCCGTCGGCCTACCGGGTCTCCCTCGCCACCGGCCAGGAGGACGTACGCGCCGCCCAGCGCCTGCGCCACCAGGTCTTCGCCGGTGAGCTCGGGGCCCGCCTCGAAGGGCCCGAACCCGGCCTCGACAGCGACGCGTTCGACGCGTACTGCGACCACCTCCTGGTCCGCGAGACCGCCACGGACGAGGTCGTCGCCACCTACCGCCTGCTGCCGCCCGACCGCGCCCGGATAGCGGGGCGGCTCTACGCGGAGAGCGAGTTCGACCTCACCCGCCTCGCCCCCATCCGCCACGACCTCGTCGAGGTCGGCCGCTCCTGCGTCCACCCCGCCCACCGCGACGGCGCCGTCATCGCCCTCGTCTGGGCCGGCCTCGCCCGCTACATGCAGCGCTCGGGCCACACCTGGCTCGCGGGTTGCTGCTCCCTGCCGCTGGCCGACGGCGGCACGCTGGCCGCCCGCAGCTGGAACACCGTACGCACCGCGCACCTGGCGCCCGAGGAGCACTGGGTCACCCCGCACCGCCTCTGGGACGCCTCCGCGCACCCCGACGCGGGCCCCGGCTCCCGCGCGGACCTGCCGCCCCTGCTCCGCGGCTATCTGCGGCTCGGCGCCTGGGTCTGCGGAGCCCCGGCGTACGACCCCGAGTTCAACGTCGCCGACCTGTACGTCCTGCTCTCGCTGCGCCGCACCGACCCGCGCTACCTGCGCCACTTCCTCTCCCTCGTACCGCAGGCATGAGCGGCCCCCGTACCGTGGGCGTGAGCAGCCCCCGTACCGCAGGCATGAGCGGCCCCCGTGACGTGGGCAGCAGTGCCTGGCTGCCCGTCGCCCCCTGTACCCCGCAGAGCTGTGCCCGGCACACCGGAGCGGTCCGGGCCCCGCTCCCCGCCGCTCTCCGGCTGCTGGCGGGCTGTCTGTGGACGCTGCTGGGAGTGGCGTGCGCCCCGCCCGTCCGGCTGCTCCCGCAGGCCCCGCGCGCGTGGCTGGTACGGCGCTGGGCGTACGGCGTACCGCGTGCGTTCGGCGTACGGGTGACGGTCCGGGTGCATCCGTACGCCGAAGGCACCGGTGGCGAACTCGTCGTGGCCAACCACATCTCCTGGCTGGACATCCCGCTCGTCGCCTCGGTCCTGCCCGGCCGGATGCTGGCCAAGAGCGAGGTCGGCCGGTGGCCGCTGCTGGGGCGGCTCGCCGCACTCGGCGGCACGCTCTTCATCGAACGGGACCGGCTGCGCGCGCTGCCGGATGCCGTGGGCACCGTCGCCGCGGCCCTGCGCTCGGGCTCCCGCGTCGTGGCGTTCCCCGAGGGGAGCACCTGGTGCGGGCGGGGGAGCGGCGGGGTGTTCCGGCCCGCCGTGTTCCAGGCGGCGATCGACGCGGAGGTCTCCGTACGGCCGGTCCGTATCACCTACCGCGCGCCGGGAGCCGTGGCGTTCGTCGGGGACGACCCGCTCGCCGCCTCCCTGTGGCGGGTGGTGCGGGCGGCCGGGCTCACCGCCGAGGTCGAGGTTCTCGCCCCGCTCCGGGCCGCCGACTTCACGGCCCTCTCCGCGAGCGGTGAGCCGGGCCGCCGTGCTCTGGCCCGGACCGCGAGAGCCGCCGTCCTCGGCACGGGCCGAGCGACGACGGCTCCCCGGGCGGTCCCTTCGCCCGCGGCGGCTCAGACCGCCGTGGCCAGCGACAGGGCGAAGCGCCCCGCCGCGTCCGTCCACCACTGAGCGAGCCGGAGCCCGGCCCCGGCCAGCTCCGCGCGCACGTCCTCCTGACGGAACTTCGACGACACCTCCGTACGCAGCTCCTCACCGGCCTCGAACGGCACCACCAGGTCCAGCTCCCGGATCTTCACGCTCAGCGCCCGGCGGGCGCGCAGCCGCATCTCGATCCGCCGCTGCTCCGGGTCCCACACCGCGACATGCTCGAAGTCGTCGAGCGGGAAGTCGGCGCCCAGCTCCCGGTTGATGACGCTGAGCACGTTCTTGTTGAAGGCCGCTGTCACGCCCGACGCGTCGTCGTACGCCGCGACCAGCGTCTTCTCGTCCTTCACCAGGTCCGTGCCGAGCAGCAGCGCGTCGCCGGGGGACAGCAGCGAGCGCACCGAGTGCAGGAAGGTCGCCCGCTCCTCGGGGAGCAGGTTGCCGATGGTGCCGCCCAGGAACACCACGAGCCGGGGCCCCGGTGTGCCGGGCAGGGCGAGGCCTCCGGTGAAGTCGGCGATCAGGGCGTGCACGGAGAGCCCGGGATGCTCGGCGATCAGCGATTCGGCCGCCCCCGTGAGCGCGCTCTCGCTCACGTCCACCGGTACATAGCTGTGCAGACCGGGTAGGGCGTCCAGCAGATGGCGGGTCTTCTCGGAGGAGCCCGAGCCCAGCTCGATCACGGTCCGGGCCCCGGAGACGGCGGCGATCTCCTCGGAGCGCTCCTCCAGGATCTCCCGCTCCGCGCGGGTCGGGTAGTACTCCGGCAGCCGGGTGATCTCCTCGAACAGCTCGCTGCCGCGCGCGTCGTAGAACCACTTGGGCGGCAGCGTCTTCGGGTGCCGGGTCAGACCGCTCAGGACGTCCGCGCGCAGCGCCGCGTCCGTCGCGTCCTCCGGCAGGGTGCGGGTCAGCAGGAATGGGCTCACGCGACGGGCTCCTTGAGCGGTGTGGGGGTGACGTCCGTGGCGGTCGCGACCAGCAGGGTGCGGTCGGGGACCTCGCGCCAGCGGGGATCGTCGTCGTACGGTTCCGAGGCCACCGCGGTCGAGCGGCCCGGGTCATGCAGGTACCAGAGGGTATCGCCCCAGGTGGTGGCCACGATGGCGGACCCGTCCGTGACCAGCAGGTTGAGCCGGGAGCCGGGCGCGGCCTCCGAGACCTCCCGGACGGTCTCCGCGACCGCCGTCGGTATGTCGTCCCCGGCCGCCACGCGGTGCAGGACCATCGCCCACACCAGCGCCGAGTCGTTGCGCGCGGCCAGCGACAGCAGCTCCTCGGCGGGCAGGGCGGCGGCCGGCCCCGCCAGGGACGCGGGCCAGCCCGGCACCGCGCCGTTGTGGCTGAACAGCAGCCGCCCGGCTGCGTACGGCGCGGCCGCGGCCTCCCCGTCCGCACCCGCCTCGGTGGCGTCCCGTACGGCGGCGAGCAGCGCGCGGCTGCGCACCACCCGGGCCAGATCGGTGAAGGTCTGGTCGTGCCAGATCGGCCCCGGGCGCCGGTAGCGGCCGGGGACCGGGTCGCCGTCCGCGTACCAGCCGACGCCGAAGCCGTCCGCGTTGACCGTGCCGTACCGCTGGAGGCGCGGCGCCCAGGACTGCCGCACCAGGGAGTGCGGCGGCGCGGCCAGGACCGTCCCCAGAGCCACCGGATCGCCCACATAGGCGATATGACGGCACATCAGGCGTCCCTCGCGGTACGGAACCCGGAGAAGATCTGCCGCCGCACCGGCAGGTCCCAGTTGCGGAACGTACCCCGGCAGGCGACCTGGTCCACGGCGAACGAACCGCCGCGCAGCACCTTGTGGCCCGGACCGAAGAAGACCTCGGAGTACTCCCGGTAGGGGAACGCCACGAAGCCCGGATAGGGCAGGAAGTCGCTCGACGTCCACTCCCACACATCGCCGATCAGCTGGCCCGCGCCGGACGGCGCCCGGCCCGCCGGATACGCACCGGCCCGCGCCGGACGCAGATGGCGCTGGCCCAGATTGGCCTGCTCGGGTGTCGGGTCCGTGTCGCCCCAGGGGTAGCGCAGCGAACGCCCGGTGGCCGGATCGTGGCGGGCGGCCTTCTCCCACTCGCTCTCGGTGGGCAGCCGCCGCCCGGCCCAGCGGGCGTACGCGTCCGCCTCGTACCAGCTGACGTGCAGCACCGGCTCGTCCTCCGGCACCGGCTCGGTCACCCCGAACCTGCGGCGCAGCCACTGCCCGGCGTCCCGGTGCCAGAACAGCGGTGCGGTCAGGCCGTGTTCGCGGACCATGGCCCAGCCCTCGGGCGCCCACCAGCGGGGGTCGGTGTATCCGCCGTCCTCGATGAACCGCTGGTACGCCCCGCAGGTGACGGGTGCGGTGTCCAGATGGAATGCCGCCACCTCCCGCTGATGCGCGGGCCGTTCGTTGTCCAGCGCCCACGGCTCGGCGGAGGTGCCCATGGTGAACGGGCCGCCGGGGACGAGGACTTCGGCGGGCAGTGTGTGGGCGTCCGTGGGCGCGGGCGGCGCGGGAGCGGTCAGTGCGGCCGGACCGGATCGCAGCTGATGGGTGATCAGCATCGTCTCGTCGTGCTGCTGTTCGTGCTGGGCGACCATCCCGAAGGCGAACCCGGCCCGCTCCAGCGGCCGTCCGCCCTCGTGCAGCGGGGCGCCCTCCAGGATGTCCAGGGCCCGGCCCCGTACATCGGAGGCGTACGTCCGGGCCTCGGCGGGGGCCAGCAGCGGCAGTGAGGGGCGGGCGGCTCGGGGGTGCTCGAACGCGTCGTACAGCCCGTCGATCTCGGGGCGCAGTGGCTGTCGGCCGCCCACGGCGCGGAGCAGCCACTGCTCCTCCTGGTTGCCGATATGGGCCAGGTCCCAGACGAGCGGGGACATCAAGGGGGAGTGCCGGGCGGTGAGTTCACCGTCGTCCACACTGTCGGTCAGGGTCGCGGTGCGGGCCCGGGCCCTCAGCAGCGCGTCGAGGGCGCGGCGGCGCAGCGCCTCGGGGTCGTGGAGTGAGGGGACTGAGGGGACTGGGTGGACCGAGGGGGTCGGGGAGGCCGGGGGGAAGCCGTCCGTGGTGGTCGCGGATGTAGTGGCGGAGGCGGCGGAGGAGGAGTCGGTGGCGGAGGTGGTGCGGTCGTCGGTCATGCCGAGGTCACCCTTCCCGGGTGCGGCGGTGCGGGCGGCGCGTCCGCGGGGCCGGTCAGCAGGGTCGGATCGGTGAGGGCGCCCGGTTCGGGCAGGTCGTCGGCCGGACATCGGCCCCGGAGCACGTACCGGTCGTTGAAGGCCGCCACCGTCTCCCGTACGGCCTTACTCGCCCCCATCCGCTCCAGCGCCGTCAGCGCCGTGGCGAAGCAGACGGTGGCCGCCGCCCGCAGCTCCGGATCGGCCAGGCCCTCGCGGGCGGCCGTCGTCCAGAGCGGGTTGCGCGGCGCGGCGGCGGAACCCGCCGACTCGGCCAGGGGCTTCACAGCGCGGTACACGCTCTCGGCGGCCTCCGGGTCGTCGAACAGGGCGGTGGCGACGGCGAGCGGCACCAGCCACCCGTCCGCGCCGCTCTGCGCGTCGATCATGCGCAGTTCGAGGTGTCCGCGCGGCCGGACCGGTGGGAAGAGGGTGGTGATGTGGTAGTCGAGATCGGCCCGGACCGGCGGCCGGGGCGCACCCGTGCGGATCCACTCCCGGAAGGTGAGGCCCTCGGGCACGTCCCAGGGGCCCTCCTCGCGGCGCACGCACATCACGGGCGTGTCCAGGACATGCGCGGCCCAGGCCTCGCGCGGCGGGAGCGCGCCGCCCGGCGCGAGCGTCCGTACGGGGTCGAGATCGGCCCACAGGGCCTGCCGGGTGGACTTCCAGCCGGTCCGGCGCCCCTGCCGGTACGGGGAGTTGGCGAACGCGGCCACCAGGACGGCACCGAGCAGATGGGTGAGCTGCCAGCGCCTCCCGTAGCCGAGCGGCCCCGGCTCCTCCTCGCCCGCGTCCAGGCAGACCTGGACGGAGGCGGAGGTGCACATCATCGCCCGCCCGGCCGGGCCCGCCCGGTCGAGCGCCGCCTCCATCGCGTCGTAACGCGGCTCGCGCAGCCTGCGGTACGGCGTCTGCCAGGGGTCCACGCCGAGCCCGACCGGCGCGAGCCCGGCCCGGCCGAGCGAACCGCGCAGGGCGGCCACATCCGCCGAGGTGGTCTCGATGCACTCCATCAGGGAACCGGCGGGCTGCGAGCTGAGCTCCACCTGCCCGCCCGGCTCGAACGTCAGCGCGGCGCTCAGGGGGAGCTCCCGGAGGGCCGCGACCGCGCTGTCCAGCCGCTCCTGGGCGACCGGGACGGCGGGACGTTCCCGGTCATGGATGAGCCATTCGAGTTCCACCCCCACGATGCGAGGGGGGCCTGTCTTGAAACATATGCCGCGCAGTAAATCCTGCGCCGCACCCTCGTCGAGAGGGTCGGATTCCGGGCGTGGGCCGGGGCCGCCGGGTGTGTCCGAGGACATGAGGCGCCTCCTTCTCAGTTGCGTACCTACCACCCAAACCCGTACCCCGGGATCGCACAAGAGTGCCCCCGAGTCACCGGAAAAGCGGTCGCCGCCGCACCGCTTCGCACGGCCCGTACCGCTCCTGCGACCAGCATGCGACGGACGCGGCGCGGCGGCGAGCCGTACTCAGCTCCAGCCGTACCGCTCCCGCAGCCGCCCGGTGACGGAATCGAACCGCTCCCGGTCCAGCGCGCACGCCTCGCGCCGCATCCCGTCCTCGTGGACCCGCAGCACCCGGTCCAGGTCGACCCAGGACGGCCGTCCGGAGCTGTCCCACGGACCGGCCCCCAGCGCCACCCACTCGTGGTCCATGTCGTGCTGCTTGCTGGAGAGCTGGACGGCGAGCAGGGTGCCCGCCGCCTCGCGGGCGACGACGAGAACCGGCCGGTCCTTGCCGCGCCCGTCGTTCTCCTCGAACGCAAGGCGTGATTCCCCGGTGGCCGCCGAGCCCCCTCTGACCTGCCCGTTCGCCCATGTCGAGATGGGAATCAGGAGACGGGGTTCGTCGGGGTTTCACCAACCGACCCCGTCCTACCAGGGCGTTCGCGGCAGGGCCGCAGGCGGGGAACTACCGGGGAGCCGGAGCGCGATTCGCCCCCTCAGCTAATGTGGACACCAGACGCCCCAAGGAGGCGCAGTCAGTTCGCCGGGATGCTCATGGCTCCTGGCGCTCCGCTGCGATTCCAAGGGGCTTTCTCATGTCCGATTACCAATATCGAGTACACATCCGCAGACAGTGCACACACCCTGACCTGCGCAGATCCCGGCAATCGGCCTATGCCGGATGGCCGAAGCGCGCTGTGAAGCGACCACCGAAGCGAGCACAAAGCGCGCAGCCGGGTCGAGCTCGCTTCGCCATAAACAGCCTTCTACCTGCTACTTCTTCTTCTCTTCTCTCTCTGAAGCGAGCAAAGCGATCAAAAAGAAGGTTCTCTCTCCTAAGGGCTTCTCCTCGCAGTAGGAGCCTCTTATAGGGAGGGGGTTGTCGGACTCTGCTCGCTTTGCAAGCTTCCGCAGGTAGAGCCAGCTTCAAGCTCGCTTTTTGAAGCTCGCTTGCTCGCTTCAGACGCCTTTTATCTCGACATTCACATCTCGCTATTGCCTGAATCTCGACATTGCGAATACTCCCATTCTTCCGCACTGCGCTCCGAACAGCGGCATTCGCAGCTCGTAAGGCATACTTGAAGCGGACAGGTCAACCGACCCGGAACGGAAGGCAAACTCATGGCAATTGGTCGTCCCTCACAGGGCATCCGCGCCATGCCGACACTTCGCACGAATGTCGATGAAGAAGTGGCGGCGGAGTTCAGGGCGCGTGCCCAGGAACGCAACGTCTCGGTAAGCACGGTCCTGCGCGAAGTTCTCTACGAACTCGCGCGCACAGACTGGGGCCTGGACCTCCCGGAGGCACCCAAGGCCACCGCACTCCAGAAATGACGAAAGGCCCCGGTCGCCACAACCGGAGCCTTTCAAGGAACACTTGCGAGAGGAGAAAGCACGTTGCCGAGTGCTACGCCCAACTATACCCCGCGCCCGTACTTCGAGGGTGTGACGACTTACGCCCGATCTGGCTGGGATGGAATCATCCCCATCCGCCCCGGCACCAAGGAACCGGCCGTCGGCGGCATCACCGGCCGATATGCCCAGCTCACTGCTGAGGAATGCGTGCAGATAGCCCATCTGTACACGCAATGCAATCTCGCTCTCCGGCTGCCTCGGGGCATCATCGGCATCGACGTTGACGCTTATGACGGGCGCGGCGGAGATCGCACGATGCGTCGCCTCCAGATGCAGCACGGACAGCTCCCGCCGACGTTCTACACCACCTCGCGCGGCCCCGGAGCGAGCGGAATCCGGCTGTACCGGACGCGCGGACAGCAGCGCCTGAAGCAGGCCGTAGGACCGGGCGTCGAGATTGTCCAGCATCACCACCGGTTCGCTGTGGCCTGGCCGTCTCTGCACCCCAAGTCCGGTGAGCAGTACGAGTGGTACTTCGGTAGCAGCCCGGAGCGTCTGGACCTGCCGCCGATGCCTCGCGATCTGCCGTTCCTGCCGCCGCGCGTAGAGCTCGCGCTACGAGCCCCGGAGCGCGCCCCGGTCCCCGCGCCCACCGACCCGCTCCCGATCCGCCTAGGGGCCGTCCCTGGGCTCCTACGGGCGCTCCGAGCGGCGGCCGACTCCCTCGCCGCGCTGCCCGTCGGCTCGGAGGCTGACACGCCTTGCAACAACGCCGCGTTGGAGTTCAGCAAGTACGCCCCGCACGACACCACCGCTGACGAGATCCGCCAGATTCTCGGTTCGGGCGTTGACAAGTGGGTCCAGGGGCGGGACCGGGGCCATGCAGCCATCAACAGAGGACTTTCCGTCATCGGCACGGCGCGGCATCGGCCGCAAGCCTGGATCGACAAGGACGGTGCTGGATTTGCACTGATCAAGGAGGCTGGTAACCAGTGAGCGAGCAGGATCCGACCATCAAGGCGGCACTGGACAAGTTCGGTCCGCACATCGGTAGTTACGAGCCGATTCTGGAGAACTCGGATATCGCCAACGGACAGCGCATGGAGATGCTGTTCGGCAAGGTGATTCGCCGCATCAAGAACACCGAGTGGCGCTGCTGGAACTTGAACCACTGGGCCACGGACGACGGCGGAACGGCGCACTTGGTGGCAACGGTCCTGCGGGACTACATCAACAATCGAGATCTTGCCGAAGCTGTGAGCCTTATGGGGGCTCCGATGCACGACGAGTGGAATCTCACCACTGGTGGCAAGGACCCAGAGCCCATCAAGTCCGCGATGGACGCGGTCAACTCACACCCTCGGAAGCTGTCTGCATGGCTCTCCAAGGGTGGGAGCGAGCGCATCAAGTGGTTTGGTGACCGTCTGAAGGCGGAGTCCAAAGACGCCATCGTCAAGGACCTCATGGCGAACGCGGCCTATACAGCGACAGATGCCGGCATCAACGCTGCTGTCCGCCAGTTCGGACGGAGAGCCACGGCCAGCGCGGAGGACTTCAACCAGGTTCGCACGAAGTTCGCCTTCCAGAACGGCGAGATCGACACCCGAACGGGCAAGTTCTCGCCGGGGCACAACCCGGAGGACCTGAACACCCGAGTCTCGCCGTACGCGTACATCCCGGATGCCAAGGGGCCGCTCTGGACGAGGTATATGGGCACCAACATCGTGTCCAGGGCGGAGCGAACATTCATCCAGATGTGCATGGGCTATGCCATGTCGGGGGATGGCAACCAGAAGATCATCCTGATGATGTACTCGGCCATGAGCGACACCGGCAAGTCCATATTCGTGGCCGTGATGAAGGCGTTCTTCGGCAATGGATATGCGGCCTCTCTCGCGGAAGACACCATCGTCCAGCGCAACAACCGCGACGGCGGCCGAGACCCCGACCGCATGGCGCTGCGAGACAAGCGGCTGAGCATCGTTTCCGAGATGGACCCGAAGAAGCAGCCAGATGTGCGTTTCATCAAGCAGTACACGGGCGGTGACGAGGTCTCAACGCGAGACAACCACGCCATCGGCGGCAACAAGTCATGGACGAGTGAGGGATTGATGCTCGTCACCACCAATCACCTTGTGCATGTGAATGTCGAGGACCCCGCGTTCTGGGAGCGCATGATGCTGGTGGAATGGAAGGTGCCGTTCCACCGCATGATCCCTGGACCCGACGGCGTCAACATGATTCCGAATCCTGATCGAGACGAGCAGCTCGCAGACAAGATCATCGGGCGTAACGGCTTCCCCGGCGAAATGGAGTTCGTCGGAGTCTGGGTTGTTGAGGGGCTCCGCATGTACATCAAGGCTGGACGGAAGATCGTGCCCCCGCGATCCGTCATCAACGCCATCGCCAAGTACCGGGACCAGAGCGACACCGTGAAGCTGTGGCTCCAGGACGCGCTTAACGAGGGACACGTCATCGACGACGACAACACCTCGGGCAGCGTCAGCCACCTTCACAAGATCGCTCTGGAGTGGGGCCGCACGAACAAGGTGGCCATCCCGAGCAACTCCAAGGGCGAATTCACCAACCGACTCAAGAAGTTGGGCTATCACTTCGGTCCGCTGCGCTCCGGACACGCGGAGAAGGAGCGCTTCAAGACCAGCCGCCGAGTCCACGGGCTCAGCATCCCCGACCCGATCAAAGTCCAGTTCAAGCTTGAAGGCCAGTAAGGAGCAGATCTGATGGGTGCATCATTTGTCGCCAATTACCACAGCAAGTGCAAGCGCTGCGGCGATCGCATCGAGCCCGGTGATGAGGCTGGGTTCGACGAGATCGACCAGGTGTGTTGCAAGCCTTGCTGGGACCAATTCGGTGACGAGTTCGACTATCGAGACAGGTCGTTCAGCCGCTTCTGACCCCGGCAAGTGATCCCGCCGCCCGCGTAACGAGCGAACGCGGCACCCCGAGGCACCCGGCCTCACCCCGCTTCCCCGAGGGCGTACGCGCCAACGTACGCCCTCGGGATCGAACACCAGTACGAGAGGAATTGCAGATGAAGAATCCGACCTTCAGCAGGCTGCCGAGTTGGGCACAAGGTGCACTGCGGACGGCCGTAGGTAGCCAGTCCCTGAAGCGCGGCATCGCCCGTGCACAGGCCGAGTCCGGGGCGCTGCTCGTCCAGATCCTGTACCGCGAGAAGCGGGCTCTGGCGACGGTTGTGCAGTACCCCGTCAAGGACGTCCAGGACGCCTACAACAAGGCAGCGTCCGACCTCCCGCAGCGAGAGAACATCTGCTACTTCGTCATCGCCACGGCGGAGGCGCTCCAGCGGGCCGAGAGCGCGGGCGTGGCGTACATGCGGTGCTTCTCCAACGTGGCCGGTGCAGGCGCGATCCTCCGCGTCCCCGCCTCGCTCTGGACGGAGTCGGCCGATGCGTGAGTCGGAGAAACTCCAATTCGTGGACGGTCCCGGAGATAGCTACTTCTTCACCGTCGGCAGCGTGCAGGACGCGTTGAAGATGTCGGAGGAGGAGCGGAAAAGCATTCTCCTGGAGGTCGGCAAAGAGGGATGGGACACGGGTCATCTCGTGAACCCTGAAGGAATCGAATCCGGCGCAATCCTCATCAACCCTGACGGTCTGCTCACGCTTCTGCGCAACCGACCCGTACTCGTCATCCAGGACAAGGGATTGTCCGAAATTCTGTCGAAGCTGGAGTTCTTCCGTGGCTGAGTCGAAGAAGCCAATCCTCAGGAGGCGCAAGCGAGTTGCAGGTGAGGCGGTTACTACCCGCGTCACCGAGCCCGTTAAGCCGAAGCGCCGTCGCCGCCCGGCAGGTCCGATCGTTCCCGTCTGGCGAGTGGCTGGAGGTGAGCCCGCACCGCCGCGCATCCAGCTTGTGCTTACGGATCAGGACATCTCCCGGTTCCTGGAGAAGGTGGACCCGCCGAACATCGACGGCTGCACCTTGTGGAACGCCTCCAAGTTCGCTGGTGGCTATGGACAGTTCAAGATCAAGGGCCGGTCTGTCCTGGCGCACCGGGTGGCCTGGACGCTGCGCCACGGGACCATCCCGGATGACATGGTCCTGGACCACGTCTATCTGCGCGGCTGCCGCTCCAAGGCGTGCGTGAACACCGCTCACTTGGAGTTGGTCACGCAGGAGGAGAACAACCGGCGCAGGGACGCGGCCGAGCGCTGGCGGACCTCCGTTTGGGTCTCGACGGAGCTGGACGACGACTGAACTCGCCTCCAGTGCAAAGAAATTTCATGTGTCTCATGTGGTCATACATGTCCGGATCGTCCCGAAGGGTAGCGGAATGTCGACATTTGGGGGTTAAGTTCTCCTCGTCAACAGAACGCAACGCCGAGCCGAGGAGCCCCAGATGAGCAAGTCCGAGAACGCGAAGTCGCTGGAAGAGCGCGCCGCCGCCGTCCCCACCGAGCTGCACGAGCGGTTTGCGCAGTGGATCTACGAGCAGACCGGCGTCCGCCCCGACACCAAGTCGGTCCAGCTCGCCTGCATCTTCCGCATGGAGTTCCAGGCGTCGGACGACAACCAGAAGGCGCTGGCCGCGAAGAAGGCCGCAGCCGAGGCCAAGCGCAAGAAGCAGGCCGCCGAGAAGAAGGCTCGTCTGGAGGCGCAGTTGGCGAAGCTCCAGGCCGAGCTGGCCAAGGAGACCGCAACGGATTCGCCGGCAGTCGAGACGGCAGCCCCGGAGAAGCCCGCGCGCCGCACCCGTAAGGCCGCTACGCCCACGCCTGCCGAGCCCGCGAAGGCGGCTCAGGCCCCGGCCAAGGCGCGGACCCCGCGAGCCCGTACGCGGAAGACGGCGGCTCCGGCCAAGGCCACCGAGTCCAAGTAACGCGAAGAGGGCCGAGTGGTAGCTCGGCCCTCTTCACCAACCAGAACCCCGAAATCCGCCAGGAAACGGAGTTACACCATGAACCCTACCCGTGTCCCGCTCTGCCCGCCGCACGTCTCCTCGAAGGACCCGTTCCAGACGACCTGCACCGTGTGCGGAGTTCGGCTCCTGGACGGCATCTCCATCGAGCAGCTCGTGGGCCGCGTTGAGGCTCTGACGATGGAACCCGTCCAGCCGACCGGCCGGATCCGTGGCACCTGGACCGAGATCCTCGAAGAGGGCGACGGCCAGCTGTGGGCCTCGTGGGTCCGCCCGGCCCGCAACTTCGCCGGGTACGAGCACATCGACACCACCAACCCCGACCCGACCGGCGAGGAGCTGTCCACGCTCCTCCTGGCCGAGCTCGCCGGGTTCCCGCAGGTCAGCGCCGGTCAAGCCG
This sequence comes from Streptomyces sp. NPDC059452, assembly GCF_042750035.1. Classification (NCBI taxonomy): domain Bacteria; kingdom Bacillati; phylum Actinomycetota; class Actinomycetes; order Kitasatosporales; family Streptomycetaceae; genus Streptomyces; species Streptomyces sp. NPDC059452. The sequence continues at coordinate 6,692 of NZ_JBHYVE010000016.1, read as the reverse complement.
AATCGGCTTCACCTGAGATCGGGACGGCGTGGAGCCGCCGGAAGCCCACCCGGTGGGACCGCTTCAAGCGCTGGACCCGCGCCACGGCTGAGCGCGAGTTCGTGTCCATCGCCACCCCGCTCTGCCTGTTCTGGTGCGCGGCGCTGTGGGTCGTCCTCGGCAACGACGGCATCGCCGGTCTCTGGTCCGCCCTCTTCTAGTCCACATCCCCGCTCGGCCCGGTGACGGTTCTAACGCAACCGTCACCGGGCCTGGCCCACGTTTCAGGAGTCAACACATGGCAGGCATACGCGAGGTCGCGCGCAAGGGCGGATCTGCATGGGAGGTGCGTTGGACGGATGGCGGTCGGGACTGCCAGACAACGTGCACCACGTTCAAAGAGGCTGAGAAGGAGAAGCACCGGATTGAGGACGAGCTAGCGCAAGGCCGCTCGACGCTGTGGCGCGTGGAGAAGCGGACCGTTACGCAGGTCGTGGAAGCGTGCATCGCAGCCGACGCGGCCCGGCTCAAGGCGCGCACAACCGAGGGTCAGCGGTCCATCCTCAAGAATCACATCACCCCCGCCTTTGGACAGCGCCGAATTGGCTCTCTCCGGGCGCGGGATATCGAAAAGTGGATTGCCAAGCTCGCCAAGAACGTGGCCCCCGGCACAGTTCGCACTATCTACAATGTGCTGAACAAGGCCGCCAAGTATGCAATTCGCCATGAATGGCTTGTGGTGAACCCGTGCACGGGCGTGGCGCTGCCCAAGGACAACTCGGAGATCGTGGAGAAGCGGCATTTCCTGACGCCGGTTCAGGTGGAGTCTCTGGCCGGTCTGTTGTCCCAGAAGGAAGAGTGGTTCGGCCTGCTGATTCGGATGGCCGCCTACACCGGTCTCCGGGCGGGCGAGCAGGCAGCGCTCCGCGTGCGGGACATCGACATGTTGCACGGAGAGGTCCAGGTGCGCCGCACAGTCCGCCGGGGCAAGGGTGGCGAGTGGAAGTTCACCGCGCCCAAGTCCGTCAAGTCCGTCCGCAACGTGCCGCTGGTGGGCTTCCTCCGGGCGGAGCTGACGGAGTGGCTCGCGGCCCATCCCGACGGGCACAACCCCGACGCGCCGTTGTGGCCGGGGTCCAGGAACACGGGCCAGGGCGGAGAGGTGGACTGGACCCGCACCTTCGACATCAACAACTTCTGCAAGCGCTACTTCCGCCCGGCTGTGCGGTCTGGTGTTGCCGGCCTGCCGACTGCACTCCGCTGGCACGACCTTCGCCACACGTACGCGAGCATCATGGCGGCTGTTGGTGGCGAGGTCACCGTCTACGACATCTCGAAGTGGCTCGGGCACTCGTCCATCTCGGTCACGGAGAAGGTGTACATCCACCTCTTCCGACAGGACAACACAGGGAAGATGAGCGCGATCGACGCCTTCTTGTCCGGGGCCGGACAGACCCTCGGCGCGGGCGCATCCGTAACGGCGCTCCGTGGGGCCGTAGGCGACTCGTAGACCCAGGGTCGGTGACTTCGTCCGACCGAGCCGCGCGGAGCGCTTACGCGGGCTCCCTGTGATTCCGAGGGTTACGCCGCTATCACCGGCGTAACCGACTCCAGAACGCACAACAGCCCCAGAACCGATGTGAGCACATCCGGCTGTTCTGGGGCTGTTGCGTTGGACGTTCTCGCAGGAGAGGTGTTGGTCTCACCTTGCGTCCGGGAGGAAGCCCAGACAACGAGAACGGTCCAGAAGGGAGGGGCGCGGCGAACCCGTCAGAAGGCCGCGCCCCGGTCTGTGGGTCAGACGTCGAGGTTGAGGTACTGCGCGATGAACAGGTTCACCGTCGAGAAGGGGTCGCCGTCGGCGGCTCGCTCTCGCACCGGCTCGAACCACTCGCGGAACGGCGTCTCGCCGCCGTGCGCCTTCCAGGAGAGGTCCAGCGCCTGCTCCACGGCGTCGCAGATGAGGCTCTGGACCGCCTGCGCCGTGGCCTCGGCGAGGACCTTGTGCACCTGGTCGTTGGCGGTCTGCTCCACGTAGTCGCGGCCGTGCACGCGCACCTTGACGTTGGAGGTCTCGTTGCTCAGGCCCTTGACGAACTCGCGGTACGACATGTCGCTCATGTCAGACCGCCAGGTCGGCGGTGAGGCCGGACAGGGCCGCGCGCCAGGCGGAGTCGTGGACGACGGACAGGTCGCCGGGGCCGTAGTTGGCCGGGAGCCGGGCGGGCTCGCCGTTGTTCTTGACGCGGAGCTCGTTGAGCAGCGACATGCCGACGGTGGGGTTGCGGAGAGCGGCGGTGACGAGCGTTTCCAGCTCGGTCGTCTCCAGGGTTACAGCGGCCATGGGTGTGTCCTAACTGTGTGGCGGGGATGGGGTGTTGGGCGGTCAGTTGCCGCGCAGCCGGTTGGCGAGAGCGTCGGCGGAGCTGGGGCGCTCGCGGTTGAACTGCTTGGCTCCGGCGTTGAGGTCGCGGACGGGCTCGATGTACTTGCGCACCGGGGGCGGCGTCTCGCGATGGTTGCTGGTCAGGTGCGCGGCGGCCTCCTGAGCGGCCTTGCTGGCCGTGGAGGGGCGCGGCTGAGCCGGGCGGCGGAAGGTCGTCCCCTTGAGGTGCGCCGTGCCCCGGAGCCGGGCGTTTGTGGCCTCTCGGACCGTCATGGGGCGCTCGTCCTCGGCGTCGTCGTCGTCCGGGAGCGGGTTGCCGTCGGCGTCCAGGCCGAACAGCTCGGGGTCTTCCTCGGCGAGCGCCACGATCTGCGGCTTGAGGGGCTCGCTCAGGTCCAGAAGGCGCAGTGCACCGCGCGCCATCGTCCTGGACATTCCCGCCTCGATCAGAGCGCGGCGGGCATTGGACATCTTGATCTTGGAAACAGCCACTGGAAGCCTCCTGGGCATAGGGCAATTGCATGGACAAGTCTTCGTTGCCGTCCAAGTCGCCCACTCGGGCTGTTCCGCCACCGTCGCTCGTCAGCGACATTCGGCACTTGTTGCGGTGCGCGTCTCGCCATAAGCGTGACAACGCATGATGTGTAGCGTATTCGATTATCCAGACTTCTCCAGGGTCGCCATTCGGCGTTGTCCTGCTCGGTCTATGGGGCTCCGACTCAGCTGTCTGGATTTCCCTTTGCCCATCTGGCTACGGGGATTCCTCGGGCTGCTGTGCGCTGTCGGTATCCGCTACGCAGCGGATGACACTTGAAGGTTACCTCGCGGGTGTTCGCTACGCGGATAGTGTCCGCCTAGTCGTCGCTGTCCCGCAGGAATTGCGCTGCCGGGTTGGGGATGGGCTGTCCACGCTTACGCCGTGGCCGAGGTGCGGGCTCGGGCTCGGCGGGCTCGATGTCGAATTCCTCCAGAGCGTCCGGCTCGGCCGCGAACTCGTCGGGCTCCGGCGTGGCGTAGGCGAGGGGCTTGGGCGGCGCGGACTTGCGACGTGGCCGGGTGTGGCCGTTGGTGGTGATGACCTCGCCCTTGATGACGGGGCGGCGCTGCTCGGCGGGGTTGGCTCCGAAGAACTGGTCCATGAGGCGCTGCGCATCGTTGGCGTCGGATTCCTTGGACACGACTTGTGCCTCCATCTTGAAGAGGGTCGCGGAATCGAGGCCGCACAGCTTGGATATCCGCTCCCAGATGCGGACGGCCTGGCCGATGGCCTTGATGTCGCCGGACTCGATCGACTTCACGAGCTTCCGACGCATCACCATCAGGTCGTCCAGCTGACGGTCTCGCCACTCGTCGGCCTTGCGATGGACGCGATTCTGGATGTGCTCGTGAATTCGGTTGTGCACGGTGGTCTGCGAGATGCCGACTTTCTCCGCAATCTGGCGCTGAGAGAATCCAGCCAGGTCGAGTTCGTAGCACTGTCGAGCCTCTTCCGCGCGCTTGGCGCTTATGCGCTTGGGGATTGCCATGTGGGCCTCCTTTCGTCCCCGAAAGGCTACCTCTTTTGGTAATCGCTCGATCTGCAATTGTGAGGCCGGTAGTAACGGCGTCACCGGCTGCGCCCAATTCGCCCTGAAAGCGGGATACGTTCACCGGAATCAGCGTATGGGCGCGTAACGAGCGAACTCGGAGCCGCTCATCCCGGGGCCTCACAGACGCCTACGGGCTCGCCTATGACCCCAAAGAATTGGGCGGCGGGCTGTCGGGGGCGGCCGTGGGACGGACGCGGCGGAGGCAGCGGCCGACAACCCGGCTGAGAGCCCAGCCCTGTGGACAGGAGTCCAGGGGAGTGCAGTCCGGGCAAGCGGTGGTGTGGTTGAAGAGCAGGGCGAGGGCGGAGTCATAGGAGATGCGGGCTGGGGCGCAGTCTGGACAGGCGTAGACCGGGAACGCTGGACCCGATTGGCGCTCGATGGCGTACAGCAGGACCGGGGTCTCGGTGAGCGTCTGGCAGTCGAGGCACATGCGGCGGGGGCGGCTCTGATGCATGTAGGGCACTATAGACATGTGCAGGCACCTGTGGGGGCCTCCGAGTGTCTTCGCAGGTCAGCAGGTGGTTATGTGGCGACCATGAGCGAGGAGGAGATCCGGAACCTGGAGCGGCGCGGCCCGGAGCTGGTGTACATGGCCGTGGCTGACGACATCGCCCGGCGGATCAGCACAGGCGAGCTCGGGCCGGGGGACCGCCTGCCCGGCGAACTGGACATGGTGGCTCGGTACAACATCGCCAGAATGACCGCGTCCAGAGCCGTGCGTGAACTGCGAGAGCGCGGCCTTGTGCAGACGGTCCGTGGCAAGGGCACATTCGTCATCTAGATGCGGGCTGTGGACCCTCGGAATCCGGCCTCAATCCGGGGTTCCGCCGGGGATCCGTTCACTGCGATTCGCAGTTTGTGGGCGCTACCTGCGGAAACGTCGGCGCGCCTTCCCGTCTCCTCGAACGGCACCCAGGTCCAGACGATCTCGCCCGGGTCGGGGGTGCCGTCGCGGTCGGGGGCGTACGAGGTGCGGACCGGGCCCACCTTGTGCGGATCGGCCTGGACGGTGGCGGTCGGCCCGGTGCTGCCGGGGGCGACGGGCGGGCTGTCGGTGCGCTGTGCGCTGTGGTGGAACGTCATCGCAACACCGTAGGACCTGCCCGGTCCGATCCCGGGAGCGGGTCCGCCGAACGAGGGGCACGGCGAGGCGATCCGCCCGGCCCGCCCGCCGGGTGCCGGACCGGCGCCCCGGGTCGAGGACCCGTCCGGGGGATCTGGAAGACTGCCGGACGCCATGAGCCAGTTACCCAAGCAGCCCACCGAGGTCTCCGTCCCGACCAGCGCCGATGTCGCGCGCCTCGCCGGAGTGTCCCGGGCCACCGTGTCGTACGTCCTGAACAACAACGCCACCGTCCGGATCAGCGAACCCACCCGGCACCGCGTCAGGGAGGCCGCGACGCAGCTCGGTTACGTCCCGCACGCGGCCGCCCGCAGCCTGCGCGCCGGACACAGCCGCCTGGTCCTGCTGCCCTCCGGCCACATACCGGCGGGCCCGCTGCACCAGCGCTTCTTCCAGGAGCTCCAGGCGGGACTGCGCCGTCTGGACTACACCGTCGTCCAGTACGGCAGCGCCGGTCTCGACGCCGAGGAGGCGGTCAGGGCCTGGGCCGAACTGCGGCCCGTCGCCGTCGTCGTACCGCCGGGCATCACGCTCACCCCGCACGGCACGGGCGTCCTCACCCGCTCCGGCGCCAAGGCGGTGATCACGCTCGGGCCGGAGCCGGTGGAGGGCGCGCACGGTCTGGTCATGGACCAGCGGCGGGTCGGCGCCGGAGCGGTCGGGCACCTGCTGGCGCGCGGCCGCCGCCGTATCGGGGTGGTGATGCCCCGTGAGCCGGGACTCGCCCCGTTCTCCGAACCCCGCCTCGCCGGGGCCCGGCAGGCCGCCGGGACGGCCGGGGCCCAGGTCCTGCCGCTCCCGCTCCGGTACGAGGAGGAGTCCGCGGCGGAGCTGGCGGGCGGCTGGCGGGAGCTGGGGCTCGACGCGGTGTTCGCGTACAACGACGAGTACGCCATGCTGCTGATGAGGGCCCTCCAGGACGCGGGCGTGGAGATACCCGGCGACACGGCGGTCGTCGGAGCGGACGACCTGCTGCTCGGCAGGCTGCTGCGGCCCCGACTCTCCACGGTCCGGATGGAGCTCGCGATGGAGCACCCGCTGGCCGAGACGATCGACCGGCTCGTCCACCACCCGGGCAGCGCCCCCGTCCACCACGACCTCCTGCGCACCAGCGCCGTACACCGCGAGTCCAGCTGACCGGCCCGGCGCGACGACATGCGCGGCGTACGGCGGATGTCTAGCGTCGGGACCATGAGCCATCCGCAGAATTACGAACTCCTCCTGATCCCCGACCACAGCAGGACGCGGACCGGAGCCCCCGGACGGCCGATCCGCTCGGCGGTCGTGTCCGCCACCGGCGAGACGGGGGCCTCCGGCTACCCCCGGTACACGGGCGAGGGCATGGAGGCGGACATCGACCCGGAGACCCGCACGGTGGAGGCGGTGCTGATCGACGGCGAGGAACTGGACCCGGGGATGTCGGTGCAGGTCGCGCGGGGGGACGGGAGCAACCCCCGGGCATGACGAAGGGCCCCGGCCGCGCATGACGAAGAGGCCCCGGGCCAGCGGGCCCCCCCGGGGGGGGGGCGGGTTGGCGGCGGCCCGGGGGGGGGCCGCGCCGGGGGCGGGCCCGGGCGGGGCCGGTGGTCCCGCCTCGCCAGCCCCCCCCCCC
>NZ_JBHYVE010000015.1:184163-206891 GCF_042750035.1 Streptomyces sp. NPDC059452 | reverse complement strand
AGACTTCCTCCACACCTACAACCACCACCGCAGCCACACCGCACTCGGCGGCCAACCACCCATCACCCGCGTCAACAACCCTGCGGGTCAATACATCTAGGGCCTGTCGTACGGGGACTCGCCCACAGGGGAACTCCTCAGGCATCCGCCCGATGCCCCCGGACCGCCTTACTCCCCAGCATGAGCCGCACAGAGCGCAGGTGCGGAGCATGAGGCGGAGGGGACGGCGGCGGTATGGGCGATTCGGCGGTGGGGCGGGTCCTGCGGGACCGGACGGCCGGGCGGTGTCTGGCGGGGGTGGTCGTCTCCGGGTTCGGTACGTCGGCGCTGTGGCTCGCGGCCGGGATCTGGGTCAAGTCGCTGACCGGCTCGAACAGTCTGGCGGCCCTGACCGTGTTCGCGATGTGGGCCCCGGTGCTGGCGGGGCCCGCGCTCGGCGCCCTCGCGGACCGGCTCCCCCGCAAGGCGCTGCTGGTCCGGGTCAACCTGGCGCTGGCCTGCCTGCTGGCCTCGCTGCTGCTGGTCGACTCCGTACGGAGCGTCTGGCTGGTCTTCGTGGTGCTGGTGCTCTACGGGACGGCCGGTGTCCTGCTCGACGCGGCGGAGTCGGCGCTCGTGGCGCGGGCGGTGGAGCCCCGGCTGCTGGCGGACTTCAACGGGCTGCGGATGACGGCCAACGAGGGCATGAAGCTGGTCGCCCCGCTGGCGGGCGCGGGGCTGTACGCCCGGTTCGGCGGCCCGGCGGTGGCCCTGCTGGACGCGGTCACCTGTCTGCTGGCCGCCCTGCTCTTCGCCCGGCTTCCGGTACGGGAGCCACCCCGGGCCCCGGCGGGGGCGCGGCGCGGTGAACTCGGCGCCGGGCTGCGGCGGATCGGCGGATCGGCGGTGCTGCGCCCGCTGGTGGCGGCCGGGGCGGTGACGATGCTGGTGGCGGGGGTGAACGGGGCGGTGATGTACGCGTACGTGGACGACGTGCTCGGGCGGGCGCCGGCGTACGCGGGGGTGCTGTACGCGGTCTAGGGCGCCGGTTCGGTGGCGGTGGGCCTGCTGGCGGGGCCGCTGCTGCGCCGGCTGCCGGAGCGGGCGTTCGCGGCGGGCGGGATGGCGGTGTTCGGGCTGGCGGTGGGGGCGCGGGCGCTGCCGCAGGAGGCGGTGGGCCTGGCGGCGAGCGCGGCGATCGGGTTCGGGCTGCCGTGTGTGCTGGTCGCGGCGGTGACGGCGGTGCAGCGGGAGACCCCGGATACGGTGCTGGGCCGGACGGTGGCGACGGCGGGCTCCCTGATGGCGGCCCCCAACGCGGTGGCCCTGGCGCTGGGGGCGGCGCTCGTGGCGGTGGTGGACGTCCGGGTACTGACGGCGGTGGGCGGGGCGGTGGGGGTGGCGGCCGCGGGGGCGCTGGGGTGGGGGTGGCGGCGCGCCGGGGGCGCCGGGGGTCGCAGGGCCGACGGGGCCGACGGGCGGTCGTAAATCCGGGCGACACGGAAACGGCCGGACGGGCAGGATACGAACATGCCGAGACCTTCCGGATTCCAGTACGAACAGCACGGTGACCAGAGCGTCACCATCACCCACCACGGCCGCCCGGCGGGCACCCTGCGCGGCGGCCGGGCCGAGAAGTTCCTGGCCGAGGCGGAGTCGGGCGACGCCCAGTTGGTGATGGCGCGCTGGACCGGCGCGTACAAGCACGGCAACGAACGCGCCGCCCGCAACCACCCGCGCAACCGCCGCTGAGAATGTTCCGACGGCCGCAAAGGTAAGGGAACGGCAAAGCCGGGTCGTTCGTTACTCCGTGCATGACCGCAATGACCCCCGGCTCGAACATCCCTCTCTCCGCCGTCCGTGTGGCGGTGGACGTCGCCGCTCCGGTGCGGCTCGACGTCTCGGGCCTGCTGCTCACCGCCGACGGCAAGGTGCGCTCCGACGACGACTTCATCTTCTACAACCAGCCCTCGGGCCCCGGTGTGACCTACCGCTCCGGCGGCGGCTCCGCGCCCGACGCCATCGTGGTGGACACCACCGCGGTCCCGCCGGGCATCGAGAAGATCGTCGTCACCGCGAGCCCCGACGCGGCGGGCCAGACCTTCCAGGGCGTCGAGCCCACCGCCACCGTGCGCAACGCCGACGACGGCAGTGCGCTCGCCACCTTCACCCCGCCCCAGCTGGGCAGCGAGACGGCGCTCGTGGTCATCGAGATCTACCTGCGCAACGGCGCCTGGAAGGCCCGCGCGGTCGGCCAGGGTTACGCGAACGGGCTGGCCGGGATCGCCACGGACTTCGGCGTCTCGGTGGAGGAGCCCGCCGCCCCGCCGGCCCCGGCGGCGGCCGTCCCCGCGGCCCCCGTCGACCCGCGGATCGCGCCCCCGGTCCCCGCCGCTCCCCCGGCACCGCCCGCCGCCCCGCCCGCGGCCGCCGGGAAGATCAACCTGGACAAGGGCCGGGTCAGCCTCCAGAAGAACCAGACCGTCTCCCTGGTCAAGGGCGGCGCCCCGCTGCTCTCGCAGGTCAAGATGGGCCTCGGCTGGGAGCCCGCGTTCCGGGGCAAGGACATCGACCTGGACGCCTCGGTCATCGCGTACGGCCCCCAGCGCAACCACCTGGACAGCTGCTACTTCGGCAAGCTCACCATCCTGAACGGCGCGATCAAACACTCCGGCGACAACCTCACGGGCGAGGGCGCGGGGGACGACGAGGTGATCGTCGTGGACCTGGGCCGCATCCCGGCCGAGGCGACGGGCCTGGTCTTCACGGTGAACTCGTTCACCGGCCAGAAGTTCAACGAGGTCGCCAAGGCCTACTGCCGGCTGATCGACGCGCGCACCGACGAGGAGCTGGTCCGGTTCGACCTGACCGGGGCGGAGCCGCAGACCGGCGTCATCATGGCCAAGCTCATCAAGCAGTTCACCGGTGAGTGGGAGATGACGGCCATGGGCGAGTTCGTGAAGTCACGCACCGTACGGGGCATGGTGAAGCCCGCCGCCAAGTCCCTCTGACTCTCCGGGGGCCCGGTGGATCCGGGCCCCAACGGCATCCGGGGCACCTGAAGTGATTCAGGTGCCCCGGATCCGGAGAAGACGGTCGCTGCTCGTGCTCGTGCGGTGTCTCAGAGCTTGGTCAGCTTGGAGTACGGGCTCAGGATCCTCCCCTGTCGCCCCGAGAAGTCGATGAGGACTGCGTCGTTGTCGCCCTCGACAGCAAGGATTCTGCCGAGCCCGAACTGGTCGTGCGACACCCTGTCGCCCACATCGAAGCATTCGACCGGTGGGGCCTCCTGGGCCGGGCGGTTGAAGGGACTGGAAGGCAGGTGACGCCGGGATCCGGCTGACTGTTTCATTAAGTCGAGTATGCGCCCTGTGAAGGCCCGGCGCCATGCCCGTTTGCCGCCCGGGCCCCAGAAGTGCCGGATTCGTGACCCGCGCTCACCAGGGCCAGTCAGCGCTCACCCCCGCCTCCAGCAGCGGAACCATGCGGAACGCGGCGTCGGAAAGCCCCCCGAACGTGTGGCGGTTTCCGTCGCCGGACGGGGCGTGGCCGAGCCGGTATCCGGCCAGGTTCCAGGTGTAGACCGGCACCGTGTCCGGAACGCCCCGGCTCACATCGCCACGGAAGGTGTACGCGGCCTGCTCGTCGGTGACGATGAGCACCCGGTCATGGCCCCGGTAGTGGCGCTCCACCGCCCGTACGGTGTTGGTGCCGCCCAGGTTGCCGAAGCGCTCCAGGACCCTGAGCACGGACTCGCCCGTGCGGTACGGCACGGGCGCGCTGGCCGTGCCGAACTCCACCAGGTCCGCGTCGGCGGCGCGCAACGCGAGGGCGGCGCCGAAGACGGCGGCGGCGTCCGCCCGGTTCAGCTGCGAGCGCTCGGAGAGCGGGGACCACATGGAGCCCGAGCGGTCGACCAGGACCAGGGTGCGGCCGGGCAGCGCCGGGACCTGGCCCAGGGAGTGGCCGAGAGCCTGCTCCAGGGGGTGGGCCCAGCGCAGCGAGGGCGCGTGCCGGTAGGCGGCGAGGTAGCGGAAGGGGAACTGCCGGGACGCGGCGACGGCCTCCGGATCGCTGATACGCGCGGCGGCACGCGCCGCGACCTCGTCGCTCACCCCGGCCTCGTCGAAGTTCCGGAGGTTGCGGACGAGCGCCATCGTCCCCATGGACGGGATGACCGCCTCCCAGGCCTCCGCGTCCATCGGCCCCTGCAGCCAGCCCGCCAGCGCCTCCCAGGTCATCCCTGCCCCGGCCAGCCGCTCGGCACCGCCGGGCCCGGTGACGACCGCGCGACGCTCGGCGACCGGCAGCTCCATGAGGGCCCGGTGGGCGGTCAGGGTGCGGTCGCCGACGGGCGGCACGGCGCTCTCGGGCCGGTGCCTGCGGTCCAGCGCGTACCGGAACAGCTCGCCCTGCCAGGGCTTGGCCGGGTCGGGCGCGGCGTGCACCAGGTTGAGGACGTCACCGAAGCGGAAGCCCTTGGAGACGGTGTCGTACTTCAGCAGCGCCCGCCCGGTGTAGAGACGGCGTACGGCATCGGCGACGCCCCGCTTGAGGGGCTTGGGCAGGGCGCGGCCGTAGCGGGAGGTCCAGTAGCCGAGCAGCTCGCCCGGTTCGTCGGCACGCAGCAGTACGGAGTCGATGACCTGCCGGTTCGCCGGTCCCTCGGCGCACCCCGCGTCCAGCCGCGCCTTCACGTACTCCGCGCCGCCGACCAGCGAGGCGGTCCGCAGCTGCCCGTCGCGGCGCAGCCAGTGGAGGAGCCCCGCGGTCCAGGCGGGGTCCTCGACGGCGAGGCGGCGCACGAGGGCGGCGAACCGGGTGTCGCGCTCCTCGCCGCCCTCGTAGAAGGTGTCCTGCGCCACGAAGTTGGCGACGGCGAGAAGGAAGAGCTCGGAACGGGCATCGCGCACGCGCCCGGTGCCGCCCTGGTGGTTGGCCGCGAGCGCGCCGGTCGTGGTGACGGGCGAGGTCGGGCCGGGGAGGGCGGAACGGAGCCGGCTGATGCGCTGGTTGAAACGAGCCATGAGAATTCCCCCGAATTCCTGATTCCGATCCTGATTCCGGGGGAGCGCGGCGGCGGAACGGGGTGCCCGAGATCTGAGCCCACGAAGGCCCGGTCGACGACGGAGAACAGTCCGATGCTCTGCCCACTTGAGCTACCGGCCGGAGCCGGGCGGGACTCGAACCCGCAACCGTCGGATCCAGGAAGTATCCGTCGTCTGCGCACCGGGCACCCCGGCGCTCGCGCCTCCCGAGATCAACAGTGGCTGCGGCGTATCTCTTGAAAGGAAGGAGCCGCGGCCTTCGCACCGGGAGGTGCATGTCCATGACCCTAGGGACCGGTGTCCGCGTACGCGAGGGAATTTCGGAGGGAACGGGCAACGGGAAGCGTGGACACCTGCTTTGTCGGAGCAGATGTCCACGCCTGCGCTACGCTCCTCAGCCCCCCGCGCGCGACCGGGCCTTGAACGCGGCCTTGCGGGCGTCCTTCGCGGCCTTCTTGTCGCTGTGCAGGCGGCCCATGGCCTCCAGGACGTCGGCGGTGGCCGGGTGGTCGACGCGCCAGACCTCGTCGAAGAAGCCGCTGTGCTGGGCGGAGAGGCCCTCGATCAGGCCCTGGAGCTCGTCGAGTTCGCCGTCCGCGTCCAGTTGGGCGGCGATGGTGTCGATGGCCAGCCAGAAGATCATGGCCTCCGGCGGGGCCGGGACGTCGGCCGCGCCGCGCTCCGCGAGCCAGACCCGGGCCAGGCCGCCGAGCTCCTGGTCGCCGAGGACGGCGCGTACGGCCGGTTCGGCCTCCTCACCGGTCAGGGCGAGCGCCTGCTGGCAGTGGAGGCGGCGCAGCGGTGCCCCCTCGTCCGTGCCGCGCGCCGCCGCCAGCAGCTCGGCCGCCGCCGCGACCGCCCCCTGGGGGCCGCGCCCGGCGAGCCAGAGCTGGATCTCGGCGCGGGCGGCGGGCTCCGGGTAGTACGCGATGCCGTCGAGGAGGGCATCGGCCCCCTTGCCCGCGAGGTCGCCGACGGCGGGGGCGTCCACCCCGGCCTCCAGCATCCGGGCCCGGATGCCGTAGAGGCCCAGCGGTGTCAGCTTGACCATGCCGTACCGGGTGACGTCCTCCTCGTCGGCGGAACCGGCCGGTCCGGCACCGTCCGCCGCCTCGCCCTCCTCGACCATCAGCGCCTCGTCCACCGGCTGGTACTCGACGATCCCGATGGGCTCCAGGAGCCGGAACTGGTCGTCGAGGCGCATCATCGCCTCCGACACCTGCTCCAGGATGTCGTCGGTGGGCTCGCCCATGTCGTCGGGGACGATCATCGACGCGGCGAGGGCGGGCAACGGCACCGGGCCGTCGCCCGCGCCGTTGTCCGCGAGGGTGAGCAGATAGAGGTTGCCGAGGACCCCGTCGAGGAATTCGGCCTCCGCCTCCGGGTCCCAGTCCAGGGCGTCGAAGTCGATCGAGCCGTCCTCGCCGACGAGGTCCGCGAAGTCGTCCAGGACGGGCGCGGTGGCGTCGGCGTGCACGGCCTCCAAGCCGTCGAGCCAGATGGACAGGACGTCCTGCGGGGAGCCGGTGGTGAGCAGCGACAGGTTCTCGCCCGCGGTGACGGTCCCCTCGGTCTCGTCGTCCTCCTCCTCGCCCTCGGGGTCCGTGACGTCGAGGAGACCGGTGTCCACGGCGAGCCGCCAGGCCTCGCTCGCGTACGCGGCACCGTCCTCGTCGGCGGAGAGGCCCAGGTGCTCGGCGGCCGCCGGAAGCTGCGCCTCCACGAGCTCGCCACCGGCTCCGACCCGCGCGTCGGGCCCCGCCCAGCGGGCCAGCCGGACGGCGCGGACGAACAGCGGTGCGGCGAGCGCGTCCCGCGCCAGTTCGGCCTCGGAGTGCAGCCGCACCGGCGGCAGGATGGGACGCTCTGCGGACATCGGGGGTTCTCCTCGGTGCGTGCTCGGGGGCGTACGGAGTGCGGACGCGGTTCAGCCGCCCAAGCCTAGACGCAATTCGCCGCATGCCACCCGGTTCGGGCGACCGACCGCCACCGTTCACCGGGGGTACGCCGACAACTCCGCCGGAGCACAAGGCGGTTACCGCACTCCACCCCCGCGCTTCACCCCGCCCGCATGCTGAGGGCGGGCGTGTAGCGGTTCACGCCTCCACCGGTCATGCCCGGGTACTTCTGGACGCGTTCCCACAGTGGTGTCGGGGAACCGATCCCCTCACCGGGGGTGGCGAGGGCGGCGATGTGGTGCTCGGCGCTCTCCCACTCGGCGTAGTTGAGGACCCGGGTGCCGTCGGTGCTGACGTGGAAGTGCGCGGCGATGCCGCCCTCGGCCTTGTGGAGGTCGTCGCCGAGCGCCTCGAACACCGCGTCCACCCAGTCCCGTTGGCGGGCCGGGTCGGGCCCGTCGAACTCCACGTCGACGATCACGACGGAGCCGGGTTCGCGGGTGTCGCCCTCGGCCCGGGGTCCGGAGCGGTAGAGCTCGTACGTGTGGAGCGCGAGGCGTTCGATGCCGGGTACGGCGGCGTCGATCTCGGCGTTGCGGGCGTCCCGGCCCTCCCGTACGAAGTCCTGGTAGGCCCGCTCGCCGGTCCACTGGGAGTAGTGCAGCAGGGTCGCCCCGTCCTCGCCCACGTAGACGCTGTAGGAGAGCAGCCCGGGGTGTGGCCAGTCCCGGCTCCCCCAGACCTTCCGGATGGCCTCGACGGCCTCCCGCTGCCGCTCCGGCGTACCGACGTTCCAGGTACTGGCCTTGGCGATCCCGGCGTCGGTGCGGGCCGGGTCGGGACGGTCGGTGAAGTGCACGGTCATGGCGGTGCTCCCCTCTCACGCGCGCCGGTCGGTGCGCTGTGACCACCACCCTCACGCCTCAACCACACTTGAGGTCAACCTCGGTACTGTTCAGTAACCCTTCGCGGTCCGGGCAAGCAGATCTAAGTGGACCTTCACGGTTCCCGGGGCCGACACTGCGGACATGACCACCACCGCACCTCGCCCCTTCGGCCGCACGCTCTGCGCCATGATCACCCCGTTCACCGCCACCGGAGCCCTGGACCTCGACGCCGCCCGCGCCCACGCCGCGCACCTGGTGGCCGAGGGGTGCGACGGGCTGGTGCTCAGCGGGACCACCGGGGAGTCGCCCACCACCTCGGACGCGGAGAAGTCGGACCTGCTGCGGGCGGTCCGGGCGGAGGTCGGCGACGGGGTGCCGCTGCTCTCCGGCGTCGGCAGCGCGGACACCGCGCACAGCGTGCGCCTCGCGCGGGAGGCCGAGGAGGCGGGTGCGGACGGGCTGCTGGTGGTGCCCCCGTACTACAGCCGCCCGCCGCAGGCCGCCGTGGAGGCGTACTTCCTGCGGATCGCCGGGGCAACCGGCGTACCGCTGATGCTGTACGACATCCCCGGCCGCACCGGCGTCCGGATCGAGCCGGAGACCCTGCTGCGGCTGGCGGACCATCCGCGGATCGTCGCGGTGAAGGACTGCGCGTACGACCTGCTCGGCTCGACGAAGGTGCTGGCGCGGAGCCCGCTGGCGTACTACTCGGGGTGCGAGGAGCTGAACCTGCCGCTGTACGCGCTGGGCGGCGCGGGCTATGTCAGCACCGTCGCCAACGTGGCACCGCGTCAGATGCGGGCGCCGCTCGACGCGTTCGACGCGGGGCGCACCGACGAGGCGGCCCGGCTCAACGGGCTGACGGTCCGCCTGGCCGAGCTGATGATGGCGGGCGGGCTGCCCGGCACCGTCACCGCGAAGGCCCTGCTGGACGCGGGCCCGGTCCGGGAACCGCTGCAGCCCGCCGGCCGCGAGGCGGTCGACGGGCTGCGTGCGGCGTACGAGGAGCTCCTCGCGGCCTGAGATCAGTTGTGGGCGTGCAGGACCTCGTTCAGGCCGCCCCACACCGCGTTGTTCGGCCGGGCCTCGACGGTGCCGGTGACCGAGTTGCGGCGGAAGAGGATGTTGGAGGCGCCGGAGAGCTCACGGGCCTTGACGACCTGGCCGTCCGGCAGCGTGACGCGCGTACCGGCCGTGACGTACAGCCCGGCCTCCACGACGCACTCGTCGCCGAGCGCGATCCCCACGCCCGCCTCCGCGCCGATCAGGCAGCGCTCACCGATGACGATGCGGACGTTGCCGCCGCCGGAGAGGGTGCCCATGGTGGAGGCGCCGCCGCCGATGTCGGAGCCGTCGCCGACGACGACGCCCGCCGAGATGCGGCCCTCGACCATGGAGGTGCCGAGCGTGCCCGCGTTGAAGTTGACGAAGCCCTCGTGCATGACGGTGGTCCCGGCGGCGAGGTGCGCGCCGAGCCGGACCCGGTCGGCGTCCGCGATCCGTACGCCCTTGGGGGCCACGTAGTCCGTCATGCGCGGGAACTTGTCGACCGAGGTCACCTGGAGGTGCAGCCCCTCGGCGCGGGCGTTGAGGCGGACCCGCTCCAGGTCGTCGACCGCGACCGGGCCGAGCGAGGTCCAGGCGACGTTGGCGAGCAGCCCGAAGAGGCCGTCGAGGTTCTGGCCGTGCGGCTGGACGAGCCGGTGCGAGAGCAGGTGCAGGCGCAGGTACGCGTCGTGCGCGTCGAGCGGCTTGTCCTCCAGCGAGGAGATGACCGTGGAGACGGCGACGACCTCGACCCCGCGCCGGGCGTCCACGCCGATGGCCTTGGCGGCACCCTCGCCGAGGCGGCCCGCGGCCTCGTCCGGGGTGAGCCGCGTCGTACCGGCCGGGCCGGGCTCGGGGTTGAGCTCGGGGGCGGGGAACCAGGTGTCGAGGACGGTGCCGTCACCGGCGACGGTGGCGAGGCCGGCGGCGACGGCGCCGGTGGTACGGGAAGTGGCCTGGGAAGTCGTGTCGGTCATGGACAGAAACCTAACCGGCCGGGGCCCGCGCGGGCGAACCGGTCTCAGCTTCCGGCCGCCCCGCGGCTGCCGCCGTTCCGGGCGGCGGGGTGACCCGCGCTCCTCAGGCCCGGCCGTCCACGACCCGGGCCAGCATCTCGCGGGTGTAGTCCGCGTCGAAGGCGGAGCCGGTCAGCAGCACCTGGAGGCAGACGCCCTCCAGCAGGGCGACGAGGGCCCGCGCGGTGGCCGGGTCGGTGCGGGTGGACAGCGTCTCCACCGCCGACTCGGCCCACTCGGCGGCCACGGGGCGCAGGACCGGGCGGCGCAGGGCCGCGAGATACAGCTCGTACTCCAGCTCGATCGCACCCCGGTCGCCCGCGAACCACTCCTCCAGCACCTGGGTCAGCTGATCGGCGAGAAGCGCCCCCGGCCCGCCACCGGCACCAGCCCCGTCCTCAACGCCCGGCCCGCCCCCAGCGGGCCGGGCGGCGCATTCGGCGGGCTGCGCGGCGAAGGCCTCGCTGTCGCGCAGCGCGCGGGCGAAGTTCTCGTTGGAGCGGCGCAGGGCGGCGGTCAGCAGCTCGTCGAGTGAGCCGAAGTGGTACGTGGTCGAGCCGAGCGGCACATCCGCCTCGGCGGCCACGGTGCGGTGGCTGAGCCCGGCTATGCCGTCGGCCGCGATCACCCGCAGCGCCGCGTCGATGATCCGCGTCCGCCGCTCGGGGTCGTACCGGCGGGCCATCAGTGTGCCCCTCCCAGATTGAGCACGACGACCCCGACGACGATCAGACCGACCCCCACGATCTTGACCAGGCTGCTGGACTCCCCCATGAACAGGATGCCGATGAGGGCCACGGCCGCGGTGCCGACGCCCGCCCAGATCGCGTACGCGGTGCCCACGGAGAGGGTCTTGAGGGTCTGCGCGAGCAGGGTGAAGGCGATGAGATAGCCCACCGCCGTGCCGATCGAGGGCCAGAGCCGGGTGAAGCCCTCGCTGTACTTCATGGCCGTCGTCCCGGCCACCTCCGCCGCGATCGCCGCGGCCAGCAGTCCGTATGCGTATCCCATGCGTACGAGTGTACGCATCGTTGCGTACGACTGTACATATCATCGGCCCACGTCAAGGGCGTTACGGTGTCCCGACCGACGACGGAACGGCCCGGCAGCACGGGCGGACGACAAACCGGAGACACCAGTGGCGCAGGATGCAGGGTGGGGCGGTGCCCCGCACGGGGGCGCACCCCACGACGGGGGCCCCTTCCACGGGGGAGCACAGTGGCCGGGTGGCGGCTGGAACGGCGGCTGGGCGCCACCGAAGCCGGGGGTGATACCCCTGGCGCCGCTGGGGCTCTCGGAGATACTCGGCGGCGCCTTCACGACGATCGGGCGCCACTGGAAGGTGCTGGTCGGGATGGCCCTGGCACTCTTCGGCGGGGCGACGGTCCTGCTGGGCATCGGCCTGCTCACCGTCATCTCCACCGTCGCGGCCGACTGGGACCACCTGACGTCGCCCGGCACCCCCGACCCGGAGCGACTGGCGTCGCTGGGCATCACGTTCGGCTTCCTGGCGGTCGCCGCCGTCATCGCCTATCTGCTGGCATCGGCCGTCGTCCAGGCGTCGGTCCCGGTGGTCCTCCAGGAGGCCGTCCTGGGCCGCCCGATCCGCTTCGGCACCGTCTGGCGCCGCGCCTGGTCACGGGTCTGGTCCATGATCGGCACGCTGGTCCTGATGGCGCTGGTCGCCGCCGTCCCCGTCCTCCTCTTCCTGGTCGCCTTCATCGCGATGCTGGCCTCGTACAGTGGCTCGGGCTCCGCCACGCTGATCTGGCTGAGCGTCCTCGGCTGGCTGGCCACCATCCCGGTGGCACTCTGGCTCTGGGTGAAGTTCTCCCTGGCCCCGACCATCGTGGTCTTCGAGAAGCAGGGCCCGGTCGCGGCCCTGCGCCGCTCGGCCCAGCTGGTGCGCGACGACTGGTGGCGTGTCTTCGGCATCACGCTGCTCGCCCATGTGATGGCGGCCGTGGCCGGCTATCTGATCCAGATGCTGTTCCAGATGATCGGCGTGATCCCGGGCATGATGAGCGCCCCCAGCCTGGGATCCCAGCCCAGCGGCGGGGAGATCCTCGCCATGTTCGGCAGCCTCATCGTGCTGACCCTGATCAGCCAGCTGGTGGCCCAGCTGTTCTCGGCGGTCTTCCCGCCGCTGGTGACCGGCCTGGTGTACGTGGACCGCCGGATACGCACGGAGAACCTGGGCCCGGTCCTGGCCGCGGCCGCGGCGGAGCAGCCCCTGCCCGAGCAGTACGGGCCGCCGCCGGGCGCGCCCGCGTAGCGCTCGGGCTCAGTCCGTCAGCGTCCGCTTGGGGCGCAGTACACAGAACTCGTTGCCCTCGGGATCGGCCAGAACCACCCAGGTGGCGTCCGTCCCCTGCCCGACGTCCAGCCGCCGTGCGCCGAGCGCGATGATCCGCTCGACCTCGGCGTCCTGGTCGTCGGGGGTCAGATCGATGTGCAGCCGGTTCTTGACGGTCTTGCCCTCCGGCACGGGGAGGAAGCACATGCCCGGCAGCGCGGTCTCGTGGGCGCCGATGACGATCTCGTGCTCGTCCTCGAAGAGCACCTGCCACTCCAGTACCGCGCTCCAGAAGCGGGCCAGGAGCGGCAGGTCGTGGGCGTCTACGGCGAGGTGGTACAAGCGGACGGCCATGCCGGACAGTGTGCCCGGCGGACCCCTCCCCCGCACCCCGGAGCCAACGCGAACGGCCGTGCCCACCAGCAGGACTGGCGGGCACGGCCGTCGGACGTGGTGCTCGGGAGCGCGGGATCAGACGTTGAAGCCGAGCGCGCGCAGCTGCTCGCGCCCGTCGTCCGTGATCTTGTCCGGGCCCCACGGCGGCATCCAGACCCAGTTGATCCGGAGCTCGTTGACGATGCCGTCCGTGGCGGACTTCGCCTGGTCCTCGATGACGTCGGTCAGCGGGCAGGCCGCGGACGTCAGGGTCATGTCGAGGGTGGCGATGTTGGCGTCGTCGACGTGGATGCCGTAGATCAGGCCCAGGTTGACGACGTCGATGCCCAGCTCGGGGTCGACGACGTCGTACAGCGCCTCGCGGACCTCCTCCTCGGAGGCCGGCTTCATGGTCGCGGTCTCGTTCTCGCTCATGCGGTCTTCCCTTCGGACAGCGCCTTGGCCGTCGCGTCCTTCCACGCCATCCAGCTCAGCAGCGCGCACTTGACCCGGGCGGGGTACTTGGAGACACCGGCGAACGCGACCGCGTCCTCCAGCACCTCCTCCATCGCCTCGTCCGGCTCCAGCTGGCCCTTGGACTGCATCAGCTCCAGGAAGGCGGCCTGGATCTTCTGCGCCTCGGGCAGCTCCTTGCCGACGAGCAGCTCGTTCAGCACGGAGGCGCTGGCCTGGCTGATGGAGCAGCCCTGGCCCTCGTAGCTCACGTCGGCGATGGTCTCGCCGTCGTACTTCACCCGGAGCGTGATCTCGTCGCCGCACGTCGGGTTGACGTGGTGCACCTCGGCGTCGCCGTCCCGCAGGCCACGCCCGTGGGGGTGCTTGTAGTGGTCCAGGATCACTTCCTGGTACATCGAATCAAGCTTCACCAGTCAGCCCTCAGCCGAAGAAGTTCCGGACGTGCTCCAGCCCGTCCACCAGCGCGTCGACCTCGGCGGGCGTGGAGTACAGATAGAACGACGCACGCGTCGTCGCGGGAACTCCGTACCGCAGGCAGACCGGCCGCGCGCAGTGGTGGCCGACCCGGACGCAGATGCCCAGCTCGTCCAGGACCTGG
Source organism: Streptomyces sp. NPDC059452 (assembly GCF_042750035.1). Taxonomy (NCBI): domain Bacteria; kingdom Bacillati; phylum Actinomycetota; class Actinomycetes; order Kitasatosporales; family Streptomycetaceae; genus Streptomyces; species Streptomyces sp. NPDC059452. The sequence continues at coordinate 193,270 of NZ_JBHYVE010000015.1, read as the reverse complement.
CCCACGTCGTGCGGGTGGATGTCGCCGAGCGTGAAGGAGATCGCCGCACCGCGGTCCTCGGCCGTCGTCGGACCGATGATGCGCAGGTCCGGGACTTCCAGGAGGCGCTTCAGCGCGTACTCGGTGATCGCCTGCTCGTGCCGGTGGATGTTCTCCATGCCGATCGCCGAGAGGTAGTCCACGGCCGCGCCGAGGCCGACGGCCTGGGCGATCGGGGGCGTACCGGCCTCGAACTTGTGCGGCGCCGGGGCGTACGTCGACGAGTGCATCGACACGGTCTCGATCATCTCGCCGCCGCCGAGGAACGGCGGCAGGTCCTCCAGGAGCTCCTGCCGTCCCCAGAGCACGCCGATGCCGGTCGGGCCGACCATCTTGTGGCCGGTGAAGGCCACGAAGTCGGCCTGGAGCGCCTGCACGTCGAGCACCATGTGCGGGGCCGCCTGCGAGGCGTCGATGCAGACCAGCGCGCCGACCTGCTGGGCGCGGCGGATGATCTGCTCGACCGGGTTGACCGTGCCCAGGATGTTGGAGACCAGCGTGAAGGAGACGATCTTCGTCTTCTCGGTGATGATCTCGTCGATGTTCGACAGGTCCAGGCGGCCGTCGTCGGTGATGCCGAACCACTTCAGCTTCGCGCCCGTGCGCTGCGAGAGCAGCTGCCACGGCACGATGTTGGAGTGGTGCTCCATCTCCGTGGTGACGATCTCGGTGTCGCGGTCCACCCGGTAGGGCTCGTCGGCCCAGCCGAGCATGTTGGCCACGAGGTTGAGCGCCTCCGAGGCGTTCTTGGTGAAGATCACCTCGTTGCGGCTGGGTGCGTTGATGAAGGCCGCGACCTTGTCACGGGCGCCTTCGTACAGCGCGGTGGCCTCCTCGGCGATCGTGTAGACGCCTCGGTGCACGTTCGCGTTGTGGCGCTCGTAGTACGTGTTGAGCGCGTCGAGGACCTGGCGCGGCTTCTGCGAGGTCGCCGCGGAGTCCAGGTAGAGGATCTTCCGGCCGTCATGGACCGTGCGGTCCAGGATCGGGAAGTCCTTGCGGATCGCCTCGGTGTCGAGGAGGCCGGTGAGCCCCTGTCGGGCGTCAGTCACGCGGAAGCGCCACCCTTCGTGTATGCCTCGTAGCCCTCGTTCTCCAGCGTATCGGCGAGCTCGGCTCCACCGGAGGCCGCGATCCGGCCGTTGGCGAAGACGTGCACGAAGTCGGGCTGGATGTACTTCAGGATGCGGGTGTAGTGGGTGATCAGCAGGGTGCCGACCTCGCCGGTCGCGCGGACCCGGTTGACACCCTCGGAGACGGTCTTGAGCGCGTCGACGTCCAGGCCGGAGTCGGTCTCGTCCAGGACGGCGATCTTCGGCTTGAGGAGCTCCAGCTGAAGGATCTCGTGGCGCTTCTTCTCACCGCCGGAGAAGCCCTCGTTGACGTTGCGCTCGGCGAAGGACGGGTCCATCTGGAGCCCGGCCATCGTCTCCTTGACCTCCTTGACCCACGTACGCAGCTTGGGGGCCTCGCCGCGGACGGCGGTGGCGGAGGTGCGCAGGAAGTTGGAGACGGAGACACCGGGGATCTCGACCGGGTACTGCATGGCCAGGAAGAGGCCGGCGCGGGCGCGCTCGTCGACGGACATCTCCAGGACGTCCTCGCCGTCCAGGGTGACCGTACCGCCGGTGATCGTGTACTTGGGGTGACCCGCGAGCGAGTACGCGAGGGTGGACTTGCCGGACCCGTTGGGGCCCATGATGGCGTGGGTCTCGCCCTGCTTCACGGTCAGGTCGACGCCCTTGAGGATCGCCTTCGTGGCGTTGTCGGCCTCGACGGAGACGTGCAGGTCGCGGATTTCAAGCGTTGCCATGGGTGACTCAGGACTCCTGGGTGACGGAGACGAGCACATCGTCCCCTTCGATCTTGACGGGGTATACGGGGACGGGGCGCGTCGCGGGAAGACCGGACGGCTTTCCGGTGCGGAGGTCGAACGACGAGCCGTGCAGCCAGCACTCGATCGCGCAGTCCTCCACCTCGCCCTCCGAGAGCGACACGTTCGCGTGCGAGCAGATGTCGTTGATCGCGAACACCTCGCCCTCGGTGCGGACGACGGAGACCGGTGTGCCGTCGAGCTCCACCCGTTTCGGGGTGTCGTCCTCCAGCTCACTCAGCGCGCACGCCTTGACGAACGACATCAGACGGACGCCTTCAGCTCGGTCTCGATCTTGTCGAGCAGCCGGGCTTCCACGTCCGGCAGGCCGATCTGCTGGACCAGCTCGGCGAAGAAGCCGCGCACGACCAGGCGGCGGGCCTCCTCGGCCGGGATACCGCGGGACTGGAGGTAGAAGAGCTGCTCGTCGTCGAAGCGGCCGGTCGCCGAGGCGTGGCCGGCGCCGACGATCTCGCCGGTCTCGATCTCCAGGTTGGGTACGGAGTCGACCCGGGCGCCGTCCGTGAGGACGAGGTTCCGGTTCATCTCGTAGGTGTCGGTGCCCTCGGCCGCGGCCTGGATGAGGACGTCCCCGATCCAGACGGCGTGCGCGCCCTCACCCTGGAGTGCGCCCTTGTACACCGCGTTGGACTTGCAGTGCGGGGTGTTGTGGTCGACCAGGAGGCGGTGCTCCTGGTGCTGGCCCTGGTCGGTGAAGTACAGGCCGAAGAGCTCCGCCTCGCCGCCGGGGGCCGCGTAGGCCACGCGGGGGTGCAGCCGGACCAGGTCGCCGCCGAAGGTGACGACGATCGACTTGAAGGAGGCGTCGCGGCCGACCAGCGCGTTGTGCTGGCCGACGTGGACGGCCGTGTCGTCCCAGTCCTGGACGGAGACGACGGTCAGCTTGGCGCCGTCGCCCAGCACGTAGTCGACGTTGGCGGCGAGCACCGCGTCACCGGTGTGGTCGATGACGACGACGGCCTCGGCGAAGGGCTTCAGCTCGATGACCTGGTGGCCGTAGGCGGTGCCGCCCTCGCCGTGCACGGCGATCCGGATCGGCTCGGAGAGCACGGCCTCCTTGGCGACCGTGACGACCGATGCCTGCTCGAAGGAGCTGTACGCCTGCGCGGCGACCCGGTCCACCGGCGTACCGGCCTTGCCGAGCCGGGCGTCGTCGCGGCCGACGGTCTCGACGGTGACGCCCTCGGGCGCCTCCACCGCGACCTTCACGCCGCTGCCCGTGGCGACGGCGGTGCCGTCGTGCAGCCCGCGCAGCCGCTCCAGCGGAGTGAAGCGCCACTCCTCCTCACGGCCGTGCGGGACGGGGAAGTCCGCGACGTCGAAGGACGGGGGCGCGCTCATGCGCGTGGCGACGGTCGACTCGGCGGCCACCGCGATGGAGCCGGCGGTGGTGGAGCCCACCGGAGTGTTCTGAGCCTCAGCCATGGCTGTCGTAGTGCTCGCTTTCTCAGTCAAGAAGGGGGGTGGTTCGGTGGGGCGGGGACGGCCGCCGGGCGGCCGTCCCATGGGGTCCTCGCATCGAGGTCCTAGCCGACCGAACCCTCCATCTGCAGCTCGATCAGCCGGTTGAGCTCCAGGGCGTACTCCATGGGCAGCTCCTTCGCGATCGGCTCGACGAAGCCGCGCACGATCATCGCCATGGCCTCGAACTCGGTGAGTCCGCGGCTCATGAGGTAGAAGAGCTGGTCCTCGGAGACCTTGGAGACGGTCGCCTCGTGGCCCATCGACACGTCGTCCTCGCGGACGTCCACGTACGGGTAGGTGTCGGAGCGCGAGATCGTGTCGACCAGCAGAGCGTCGCAGAGCACGTTGGACTTCGCGCCCGGCGCGCCCTCGCCGATCTCGATCAGACCGCGGTAGGAGGTACGGCCGCCGCCTCGCGCCACCGACTTGGAGACGATGTTGGAGGAGGTGTTCGGCGCCATGTGGACCATCTTGGCGCCGGCGTCCTGGTGCTGGCCCTCGCCCGCGAAGGCGATGGAGAGCGTCTCGCCCTTGGCGTGCTCGCCCATCAGGTAGATGGCCGGGTACTTCATGGTCACCTTGGAGCCGATGTTGCCGTCGACCCACTCCATGGTCGCGCCCTCGTAGGCCACGGCCCGCTTGGTGACCAGGTTGTAGACGTTGTTCGACCAGTTCTGGATGGTCGTGTAGCGGCAGCGGCCGCCCTTCTTCACGATGATCTCGACCACGGCGCTGTGCAGCGAGTCCGAGGAGTAGATCGGGGCGGTGCAGCCCTCGACGTAGTGGACGTAGGCGTCCTCGTCGACGATGATCAGCGTCCGCTCGAACTGGCCCATGTTCTCCGTGTTGATACGGAAGTAGGCCTGGAGCGGGATCTCCACGTGGACGCCCTTGGGCACGTAGATGAACGAGCCGCCGGACCACACGGCCGAGTTCAGCGAGGCGAACTTGTTGTCACCGACGGGGATGACGGTGCCGAAGTACTCCTTGAAGAGCTCCGGGTGCTCCTTCAGCGCGGTGTCGGTGTCCATGAAGATGACACCCTGCGCCTCCAGCTCCTCGTTGATCTGGTGGTAGACGACCTCGGACTCGTACTGCGCGGCGACACCGGCGACGAGGCGCTGCTTCTCCGCCTCGGGGATGCCGAGCTTGTCGTACGTGTTCTTGATGTCCTCGGGCAGCTCCTCCCAGGAGGCCGCCTGCTTCTCCGTGGAGCGCACGAAGTACTTGATGTTGTCGAAGTCGATGCCCGACAGGTCGGAGCCCCAGTTCGGCATGGGCTTCTTGTCGAAGAGCTTGAGGCCCTTGAGCCGCAGCTTCAGCATCCACTCGGGCTCGTTCTTCTTCTCCGAGATGTCGCGGACGACAGCCTCGGAGAGGCCGCGCTTCGCCGCCGCGCCTGCCGCGTCGGAGTCGGCCCAGCCGAATTCGTACGTACCCAGGCCCTCGAGCTCAGGGTGGGCAGTCTCCGTGGGGAGCGTCATGCGGGGTTCCTCCCGGCCGTGCTTGCAGATGCTGAATGGGTGGTCTGTGGGGGTGCTGCGTGGCCGCTGCGCGGCACGTACGTCGTGCACACGCCGTCGCCGTGGGCGAGGGTGGCCAGACGCTGCACATGGGTCCCGAGGAGGCTGGAGAAGAATTCCGTCTCCGCCTCGCACAGCTGTGGGAACTGCTCGGCGACATGCGCTACCGGGCAGTGGTGCTGGCACAGCTGCTCGCCCTGCTGCGGGCCCGGCGCGCTTCGCGCCGTAGCAGCGTACCCGTCGGCGCTCAGGGCCCTGGCGAGGGCCTCCGTACGCTTCTCGGGAGCCGCGGCCTCCACAGCGGCGCGGTATGCCTCGCCCATCGCCGCCATCCGGGCGCGGGCGAAGGCGATGACCGCCTCGTCCCCGCCGGATTCGGCGATGAAGCGCAGGGCGTCCGCGGCCAGCTTGTCGTAGGACTGGTCGAAGGCGTCCCGGCCGCAGTCGGTCAGGGCGAACACCTTGGCGGGCCTGCCACGGGTCCGCGCCCCGTAGACCCGCTGTTCACGGGCTTCGACGACCCCGTCGGAGACGAGGGCGTCCAGGTGGCGGCGGACGGCGGCCTGGGTGAGGCCGAGGCGCCCCGCGAGGTCCGCGACGGTGGAGGGCCCGTGGTCCAGGATGGAGCGCGCGACCCGGTTGCGCGTCGAGCGCTCACCGGTCGCGAGTTCCTCCTGAGGAGCCCGTCCGTCGTATTTCACAACACCATTGTTGCGTAATTCATTCGGCCATGACAACCACGGTCCGGAACGATCTACGGTGTGGTTCGTCACTTAGGGTTACCTAATCTGGCCCCGGCAGAGGGCCTGTCGGACCCCCTGCCTAGACTTCCTTGCCATGGAGAACGAGCCCGTCGTACAGGTCAAGGGCCTGGTGAAGCGGTACGGCAGCAAGACCGCGGTGGACGGCCTCGATCTGGCGGTCGCGCCGGGCGCGGTGAGCGCCGTCCTCGGCCCGAACGGCGCCGGGAAGACCACCACGATCGAGACCTGCGAGGGCTACCGCCGCCCCGACGCCGGCACCGTACGCGTCCTCGGGCTCGACCCGGTCGCCGACGCCGAGCGGCTGCGCCCCCGGATCGGGGTCATGCTCCAGTCCGGCGGTGTCTACTCCGGCGCCCGCGCCGACGAGATGCTGCGCCACATGGCGAAGCTGCACGCCCACCCGCTGGACGTGGACGCGCTGATCGAGCGCCTCGGCCTCGGCTCCTGCGGCCGCACCGCCTACCGCCGGCTCTCCGGCGGCCAGCAGCAGCGCCTGGCCCTGGCCCTCGCGGTCGTCGGCCGGCCCGAGCTGGTCTTCCTGGACGAGCCGACCGCCGGGCTCGACCCGCAGGCCCGCCGCTCCACCTGGGACCTGGTGCGCGAGCTGCGCGCCGACGGGGTCTCCGTGGTGCTGACCACCCACTTCATGGACGAGGCCGAGGCGCTCGCCGACGACGTCGCCATCATCGACGCGGGCCGGGTCATCGCCCAGGGCTCCCCGGAGCAGCTCTGCCGGGGCGGCGCCGAGAACACCCTGCGCTTCACCGGCCGTACGGGGCTCGACCTCGGCTCCCTGGTCAAGGCGCTGCCCGACGGCTCCGGGGCCGCCGAACCGCTCCCGGGGACGTACCGCATCACCGGGAGCATCGACCCGCAGCTGCTGGCCACCGTCACCTCCTGGTGCGCACAGCACGGTGTGATGCCCGAGGGCATCTCGGTGGAGCGGCACACCCTGGAGGACGTCTTCCTCGAACTGACCGGCAAGGAGCTGCGCGCATGAGCGCCGGTACGTACACCCCGCGCCCCGGCGCCGCCCCGCTCCCCCGGATGATCGCCGCGCAGACCGCGCTGGAGACCCGGATGCTGCTGCGCAACGGCGAGCAACTGCTGCTGACGGTGATCATCCCGACGCTGCTGCTCGTGCTGTTCAGCGCGGTGGACATCGTGGACACCGGTTCGGGCGCGTCGGTCGACTTCCTGGCCCCGGGCATCCTGGCGCTGGCCGTGATGTCGACGGCGTTCACCGGCCAGGCCATCGCCACCGGCTTCGAGCGCCGCTACGGGGTCCTCAAGCGGCTCGGGGCCTCCCCGCTGCCGCGCTGGGCGCTGATGACGGCGAAGACGCTCTCGGTGCTGGTCACCGAGGTGCTCCAGGTGCTGCTGCTGACGGCGATCGCCTTCGCGCTGGGCTGGTCGCCGCAGGGCAACCCGCTCTCCGTGCTGCTGCTCCTGGTACTGGGGACCGCCGCGTTCTCCGGGCTCGGGCTGCTGATGGCCGGGACGCTGAAGGCCGAGGCGACGCTCGCCGCCGCCAACCTGGTCTTCCTGCTGCTGCTGGTCGGCGGCGGGGTCGTCGTGCCGCTGGACAAGTTCCCGGACGCCGTGCAGTCGGTGCTGGGGCTGCTGCCCATCTCGGCGCTCTCGGAGGGGCTGCGGGACGTCCTCCAGCACGGCGCGTCGCTGCCGTGGGCCCAGGCCGGGATCCTGGCCGTGTGGGCGGTGCTGGGGCTGGGCGCGGCGGCGAAGTTCTTCCGCTGGGAGTAGCGGACCACTCAGGGCAAGCCCGTACGAACACCCCCTCGTGAAAACGTGCACAAGCCACCTCCTACGATGGTCCGCGTGGAAACCCCCATCTCTGCCATCGCCAAGCGCTGGACGCCGTCCACCAAGGTGGTGAAGCGTGCCGCGCTCTCCGCCGTCATGATGAGCGTCTTCATCATCGTGACGGGAGGTGCCGTCCGGCTGACCGGTTCGGGCCTCGGCTGCGACACCTGGCCCAAGTGCACCGACGACAGCCTGTTCGCGACGCCCGAGCAGGGTCTGCACGGCGCGATCGAGTTCGGCAACCGGATGCTGACGTACGTCCTATCGGCCGCGGTCGGCTGGGCGATCATCGCGACCCGCTCGATGAAGCCGCGCCGCCGCAAGGTGACCCGGCTGGCCTGGTCACAGTTCTGGATCGTGCTGAGCAACGCCGTCCTCGGCGGCATCACCGTCTGGGCGGGGCTCAACCCGTGGACGGTGGCCGGGCACTTCCTGCTCGCCAACGCGCTGCTCGCGGTCACCGTGATCACCTGGGTCCGGATCGGCGAGGGCGACGGCACCGCGCGCCCCCGCACGCCCCTGCCGGTGCGCCGACTCGCCTGGGCGATCCTGGCGACCACCGTGGTCCTCATCGTGCTCGGCACCTCGGTGACCGGTTCCGGAAAGCACGCGGGCGACAGCAGCGACGTACCGCGCATGCCGTGGGACTGGGCGGCCGCCGCCCATGTGCACGCCATCTCCGCCTGGGTGGTCTGCGCGCTGGCCATCGCGATGTGGCTGGCCCTGCGAGTGGTCGACGCCCCCGCCGACACCCGGGCCCGCGCCCGTGACCTGCTGGTCGTGCTGCTCGCCCAGGGCGCGATCGGGTACGTGCAGTACTTCACCGACGTCCCGGAGATCCTGGTCGGCATCCACATGTTCGGCTCGGCCATCATGTGGATCGCCGTGATCCGCCTCGTGATGAGCATGCGCGAGCGCGGCGACGACGCGCCCGCCCCGCTGCCCGGCCCGTCCGCCGAGTCCGCCGAGCAGCAGCCCCGGCAGGCGTCCGCACAGGCGGTCTGAGGGGCCTCACACGTACGACGAAGGGGCGGCGGGCACACATGGCCCGCCGCCCCTTCGTCGTATGCGTGCTCAGCTGTCGTTGGAAGGCCCGCCGACCTGGATGCCCGCCATCCGCGACCACTCGTACGGCCCCGTACGGACCTTGAGGGCGAAGTCGCCGTCGAACTCCTCGTGCACCGTGATCCCGGCCTTCTCCACCGCGTTCTCGGCCACGGCGTAGGTCGGGGCCACCAGGTCGCCCCAGGCGCCGTCCTGGCCGACCAGGACGATGCGGGCGCCCGCCTCACCGATGTAGGCGAGCTGCCCCTCGGCGCCGCCGTGCTCCTTGGCGAAGGCCCCGATCTCGCGGGCCAGCTTCGCCGCCCTGCGCTCCGCGCGGGCCGCCTTCCAGGCGTCCGTCCGCGAGGTCTGCCCGGTGTCTGCTGCGTCTGCTGCCGTCTCTCCCATGAACAGGATGCTACCGACGAGTAGTTCGAACGGCGACGGGCGGGGGGGGGGGGGGGTGGGGCCGGACCCCCCCCGGGAGAACGGGGCGAGCGGGGGTAAGGGGGCCCCCCCCCCGCCCGGACAAAAAGGGGGAAGAAGGGGGTGGGC